>CAZPRO010000012.1:0-36494 GCA_964588775.1 uncultured Clostridium sp. | reverse complement strand
AAAATATAAAATTTCTTCTTTTGTTTAATTATTAACCTAATTATACATTATAATTCTATAATTCAAATCACATATTTGTAAATATAATTACATACAGATTATATTTACAAACCTCAATTCTACCATTACAATTAACATAAATATGAAAAATATTATTTAAACATAAAAGCAGCTATACTAACTGTTATTTAAATTAAATTTACAATACACTATTAGACATTATAGCAAATATTTTTATTTATGTTATAATAAAAATATTGTAATTAAAAATTTATAAAATGGGATGTGTTAATTTTGTTAGAAAATTTGAAAAAATACTGCAAAGAAAAATCCATTGATTTTTTTCTACCCATATCTTTTGTACTAGCTATTGTACCCTTAATTGTCCGAGCTAAAGAAGTTGCATTAGACAGCTATACTGCTGAAATTATGGCGACAGATACTACTTATGATTTATTTTCTCAAAATAAAGCCTTTTTACTTATGATATTTTCAATTATATTGATTGGCTTTTTTATAGTTTATAGAAAATTTATATTTGAGAAAAAAGACAAAATAATTAACGGAATACTTATATGCAGCTTTATATTTTTAGGATTCAGCTTGGTTTCTGCCTTATTATCTAAATATAAGCATGTTGCTTTTTGGGGAGTATACAACAGAGCAGAAGGATTTATTACATATTTATGTTATTTTGTTTTATTTATTTATTCAATTTACACATTTAGAAAAACACAGGATTATAAGTGTCTTCTTAATTCTCTTCTTATTGTTGTTTTCATAAATGCCTTTTTGGGTATATTTCAGTTTAGTGGAAATGACCTTATAACAACGGAACTAGGAAAACTTTTTGTTGTTCCTCAAAAAATCATTGAAAAAACTGGTGGCGGAAATTTAAGTTTACTATTTGAAAAAGGCAAATTATATGGTACATTATTTCATTATAACTATGTAGGAAGCTTTGCTGCCATTGTTATTCCCATATTATTTACTGCCATGATTTTAGAATATGACGTTATGTATAAAATGATTTTGGGATGTGGATTTTTAAGCTCTCTATGGCTTTTGCTAGGAAGTACTTCCCGTGCAGGTTTAGTTGGTGTTATGGGTTCTATTGCCTTTGCTGTAGTAATATTTGCTAAAGTCATTTTCAAAAATAAAAAGCAGCTTGCCATTGGAATTATTTCAATTTTAGTCTGCCTTGTAGGTTTAAATTTAGTTTCTCATGGTTCTGTTTTTGAAAGAATTCCTTCACTTTTTAAGGATGCCTTCAGCGTATTTAGTAATACAAACTCTACGGATTATCATGATTTGGTTCCAGTTAAAAACATAAAAAACAATGATAATGGTACTGTGGATATAACTTTTGCAAAGAAAACCTTAAATGTTGCCTTTAAAGATGCAAAATACAAATTCACTTGTGATGGTAATGAAATTAAAGTAAATAAGGGTGAAAATGAATATTTATTAGATTCTTCTGATTTCACTAATGTA
Source organism: uncultured Clostridium sp. (assembly GCA_964588775.1). GTDB lineage: Bacteria > Bacillota > Clostridia > Clostridiales > Clostridiaceae > Clostridium. The sequence continues at coordinate 35,000 of CAZPRO010000012.1, read as the reverse complement.
TCCTTTAGTCTTTATCAATCTTCAGAAGATTCACAAATACTTGATTTATTAAAATTAACAATAGATAATAATGATAGTTCATCATTCTACTTTAAAGCCAAAATGGATAATTCAATCCATCTTGTAAGTTCAAAAAATTATGAAAATATAGATTTAGAAGAACTTCCTTATATAGGCTTTAAGGGAAAAGAAAAGCTTGGTTCAGCAAGAGGATACATTTGGTCACGTTCACTGCCATTATTAAAGGACTGCTTAATTACAGGAAAAGGACCAGATACATATTTACTTTATTTTCCTCAAAATGACCTTCTTGCAAAATATTATGCTTATGGTACTCCAAACATAACTGTAGATAAGCCTCATAATTTATATTTATTGATTGGATTAAATCATGGAATAATTGCTTTAACTGCTTTTCTTGCCATGACATTAATCTACACAATAGACAGTTTTAAACTATATGCATTAAAGAAAGAATATAGCGAATCTCAAATATTTGGTATAGCAACTTTCCTTGGAGTCATAGGATATTTATTTGCTGGAATCTTCAATGATTCACTTATAAGTGTAGCCCCAGTATTCTGGGTTGTATTTGGAGTAGGAATTGCTTTAAATTATATAAATAGAAAAAAGGTAAAAATGAGCAAAAAATAATTAAATAAAAAAACAATACACAAGCTATGAAATTTTATATTCATCTGCTTGTGTATTATTTTCTTTACTAAATTACAATCTATAAAAATAGACAATAAAAAGTATAAAAATTTCATTCAGTATTGATTCTTTTTATCTATCTTACCTATTCAAGTAAAGTTCCTCTATTATCAAAGTGATACCACCTGTTATTCATATAAATCCATCCAGTCTTCTTTTCACCACTTACAGGATCCAAGTAATAAGTATTTCCATCCAGATTAATCCATCCTGTTGCCATTACTCCATCAGCTCCAAGATAATAGCTCTTTCCGTTCATTTCAGTTTTCCATGCATTCTTTAATAAATTTCCATTTGCATCATAATATACCCAACGTCCATTAGTATATTCCCATTTAGATTTCTTTTCTGATGTATTTGTTACTGTTGTATTTGTAGTATTTACATCTGTACTAGAGCTGCTTGTTGAAGAGTTTGTATCTGTTGAACTGCCATCTGCTGCTTTTCTTGTAATATTAAGAGTATATGTTCTTGAATTGTCATCATCATCTTTTACTTTTACAGTTATAACATTTTCGCCTTCCTTAAGCCAAATCTTTGAGCTTCTCCAGTCATAATCAGAGTTATCATCATCCTCTTTAACTCTTTCATCATTTACCCTTACAACATCATCATCATCTTCTGGTTCTGCTATAACTCTTACATAATCTATAGAATTTTTAACAGTTATATCATAATTCTTTGTATTTTCTTTAAAGTTGAAATCTATTTCTTTAAATTCATGTTCTAGGGTTATATCATCCAAATATACATCATCATCGTCGTCATCGTCATCATCATCATCATCATCGTCATCTCTTTCGATTCTTAATGTATATGTCTTCTTAACAGTTGAATAATCAGAATCATCTTTATCATAAATCTTTATAGTGAATTTTTCCACATCCCCTTCATCTATTTTTATTTCATCATCACTGTCAATTTCCTTTGAGTCATGATATACTTTTACTTTATAGTCTGATTTTGGATCAACATCAACAGTTACTCTCTTTTTGCTTGATGAAATATGACCATAAATTGTTGAAGGATAAGAGTCTCCACTTGATATTTTATTTTTACTTTTATAATCATTATCATCATATAATGATATATCACTTGACCCATTAACAACATCAACATCTATATCATCCAAATATGAATCAGATGCTTCCACACGTGTACTATTCATTTTTAATACAGACGGTGTAACTGATGCTGCTGCACTAAATGCCAAGCTTAAGGTTATTATTCTTTTTAACTTTTTACTCTTCATATTTAATCCCTTCCTTTTATCACTGTAATTTCATTTTAAAATAAAAGCTGCTTCATAGGTGTTGCTCCCTATTTTGAAACAGCTTTTATTTTTAATGATAAATCATTAATTTACTTTAACCATAAAATACTATCTAATCCAAGCTCCATCAGAACCTAATGTGTATCCGCCAATTTTTGTATTTTTAAGCATTGCTCCTGATGCACTTAAGTAATACCACTTTCCATTTACATCCTTAAACCAGCCAGTTTGCATTTTTCCTTGTGAATCCATGTAATACCAAGTTCCATTTACTAACTGCCATCCTGTACGTCTTGCTCCATCAGTTCCTAAATAGAACCAATTTCCTCCTATCAAATTCCAGCCTTGAGCCATTCTGCCTTGAGCATCTAAATAATAAGTTTGTCCATAATTTCTATCATAGAACCATTGATTTTTTACCATGTTTCCATTTATATCATAGTATGACCAATATCCTCCTGATTGAACCCATTTAGCTTTATTTTGTACTGTAGAAGTATTATTATTTGTTGTATTATTAGTATTTGATGAGTTACTATTATTGGATGAACTGCTTGATGAATTATTATTAGTTGATGATGAACTTGATTCTGAACCAGCTCTTGTTATTTTTATTGTATATGTTCCTTCATCATCATCTTCATCTTTTACTTTAACTGTAATAGTATTTTCACCTTTTTTAAGTTGAATTTTTTCACTTTCCCAATCATCATCATCGTCAATTTTTGTTCCATTAACTCTTATTGTATCTTCATCTTCATCATTTGGCTCTACTTCTACTTTAACATAAGATACTTCTTCTTTTACCTTTAATGTATAATTGGCTTTGTCCTCATCAAAATCAAAATCAATTTCATCACCAGAATACTTTAAAGTAATATCTTTTATTGTTGCTTCTAAATCATCATCGTCGTCGTCATCATCATCATCATCGTCATCATCATCTCTTACTACTTGTATAGTGTAAGTTTTTTGTTTATCTTCATCTTCATTTTCTAAATAAATTTTTATTGTAGCACCATCTTTTGAACCTATTTTTAATCCATCATCAAGTGCATCATCAATTTCATCATCATCATCATAAGTTTTGCTGTTGTCTTTTATTTTTACTACTTCCCATCCTAAACCTGTATCTAAGTCAACATCTAATCTTGAAGTACTGCTAGATGGTTTTACATACATTTTAGATGGAACATCATCATCATCATCCCATTTAGAACTTGACTTACAGCTTTCCTTTTCATATATTTTTAATTCACTTCCATCATGTTTTGATATTTCTATACCAGTTAATGCATCATCAGTTGCAGCTTCTGCCTTTTCAATTACAGCCTTACTCATTGATGTTGGTGCTACTGTACCAAAAGCACTTATTGTAAGAGCAAAAGCTATTATTTTACCTAAATTTTTATTCATTTTTAACATCCTCCCTCTGTATCTGTACATATATAATATTATCATTTTGAAACATGTTAGTAAATCTATCCAATCTTAATTTTTTATTAAAGATTTATACTACATTTCCACTATATTATACAAGCTTATTAAACATTTTCAGTCCCATTTTCTGCACTTTCTGTCCATAAATAACCATTATACTCTAAAAAATCCTTTGAAACCAAAAAGTACGCCTGACTATTTGATGTATCATTGTTGGTTATGTCTAAATAATACCAAACTCCATTAACCTTTACTTTATTCCATACATGCTCTTCTCCGTTTAATGTACCACTTATTATTCTGCAGTCCAGCCCTGCATCTTTAAGCATTTTATAAGCTGTCATGGAATATCCCTGACATATGGTTTTTGAAGTATTTAATGCTGAATAAACACTTGTGCTTACATATATTTGTTTTCTATTAATGGTGTCATTGATTTCATTACTGTTTAATTTCTTTGTACTTTCATTTAATTCATAATCATAAGAATATTTGTTTTCTATATAGTTACTTACTGCCTTAACTTTATCATACTCTGACATATTAGCAGTTATAATAGAATTTACAGCATTTTTTAAATATGCATCTACATAATCTTCCTCTTCCTTGGTTGCTACAAATTCTGTATTTATGGTTATTCTTAAATCATTTTTTGTTCCTGAAGCATTATAGGAAATTTTGCTCCATGATTTTCCTAAATAATCGTCCTGTCCATAAGCTTCTTTAACTATGTTAACCAAATCATTTCTAATATCATTTATGCTTCCCTTGTATTTAAAATCATAGGTTGAGTTTCTATTTTGACCACTAACATATATATCTTCTTTTATTTCATCAAGGTTTCTATAAGTTGCAGCCTGAGCTCCCATGCAGACCATGTGACTTAATGTTAATGCTGCAATAAGGGTTTTTATCCATTTATTCATATTCTTATGTCACCTCTTTTTAGATTTATGAAATATATGCTCCCTTAAGGTTTATTTTGTATCCATCTATTGTTGTATTTGCTGCCATTCTTCCATCAGAATAGAAATAATACCATTTTCCATCTGTATACTTCATCCATCCAGTTACCATTGCTCCATTTTTATCGAAGTAATACCAGTTATTTTCAATAAATCTCCATCCAGTTGTCATATATCCATTTGATTGCAAATAATACCACTTGCCTCCATCTTGGAACCACTTATCTCTTATTACATTTCCCTTTTCATCATAATAAACCCAGTTAAGTCCTTTTTTAACCCACTGTTTTCTATATACCTGATTGTTTTTTTCTGTCTGAGTTCCTTTATAGGTATAACTTTCATTATTAGAGGAAGTGCCATCAAAAAAAGATGTCTGACTAATATCAATGCCTGCAGCCATCTGCTTGCCATTTATTATTGTAGATGTATTATTATTTGCATTTGAAACAGAGCCTGTATCACCTTGAGAGCTGTTAGAATTATTGTCTGTTGAAGTATCCTTTTCCTTATCTTCACTCAATCGTTCAACATCTATGGTAATTGTGCCTTCTAAATCATCATCTTCATTATAAACTTTTACTTTTACAGTTAAAGTTTCACCCTTTGTAATATCAATTTCTTCACCACTGTCATAGTCATCACCATCACATTGAATTTCAACCTCATAATCACCTTTAGTATCTATGTCCACATTAAATTTACTTATATCCGAATTAATTTTTGCATAATATTTTGAAATACTTGATTTATATTTAGTTGAAGTTTCATATGATTTATCTTTATATAATTTAACTGAATCTGAACTATCTTTCTCACATATTTCTAATGATTCAATTCCAATAATACTCTTAGCCATTACTTCCATTTGTAGTGGATTAATACTACTTGAAACAAAGGCTCCTGCTCCACTTACAGCTAAAGCCAATGCAGCTGCTTTTTTTATATTACTATTCAAATTAACCTCTCCTTTTACTTAACATACTTTCCATTTATGGCTATTTTATATCCATCTATTGTTGTATTCTTTGCCATTTCTCCATTTGATTGAAGATAATACCAGTCTCCTTCTTCATCCTGTACCCATCCTGTAACCATGGCTCCACTTTTATCAAAACAATAATATTTGCCATCTATATATCTCCATCCAGTAGTCATATATCCATTTGATTGAAGATAATACCATTTTCCATTACTATCTTGAAACCATGCATTTCTTAAAACTTCTCCATTTTCATCATATCTTACCCAGAAGTTTCCCTTTTGAACCCATTGATTTTTTACTACACTTGTATCTACTGTAAGATTTGTGTCAATATGAGGTAATACTACAGTTTGTCCAGTAGAAACAACTGCACTTGAATCTTTACTTTTATTCAAATCCTCTATATCTGCACCTTCTCTTTTTACATGTATTTTATATGTTTCACGACACTGGCTTAATTCTCCATCTTTACGTGCATCTTTAAAAGCATCTTCATTTTTATAAATTCTTACATATATAGTTTGTCCAGCTCCATCAATGTCTATTTCATCTCCAGATTCAAAGGCTGACGCTGTGTCTGATGCAGATTTAAATATTCTTCCAACATATTTGTGGTCATCATCATCCTTATCCTCGTCCTGTTTTATACTAAAGCTGATTTTTATTCCTTCACTATCATCAGGCATAACAACATAAAATTCTTTGTTATTACCGTCATAATCCACTACTTCTAAATTTTCAAAGTCATCTACAAAATCAAGTTCTTCTCCTTCAATTGTCTTTACAGTCATTGTTTTTATTTCACCTTTTTGAACTGATACTGTATAAGCATCTGCTTCAGTCATAAATATATTATTACCAGGTAAAGATGTTCCAATAAAAGATAAAGCTCCTAACATTAGAGTTCCACATAACATTCTTCTTATATTTTTACTCATAATATATTCCTCCATAACTATTCTAAGTATTATTGTATAATGAAATTATAATTAAATTATTAACAATATCTTAATTTAATATTAATTATTGTATTTTATAATAATTATGAAAACATAACTTTTTTATATTATACATTTATTTTATTATAACTTCAATTAATAAATTTACTAAACTGTACCTTAGTCTACACATCAGCACAATCTGTTCAGAAATGCATCTAATATAAAAAATCAGAGTATGTATAAAATTAATTTTACATGGATATACTATAGTTGTACCCCATAATACCATATTTAAGCAGTTCTATTCTGCTTTATTCTTGGAGTCACTAATATAGTGCTCATAAAAATAAGCTTTGCATCATCCCCCTGATGCAAAGCTCATTTTTATATACAAATTCTAATCTTCCTCTTTAACTGTATTATTTATATTAACTGTCCAGTTGGTGGCAGTTCCATATATATCAACACCATCCATACTGCTTGTTTCGTATAATCTTATTGCCTGTTTACTAAGGTTAACTGATGCCGAATTTTCTACAATACTTTCTTCAGCCCTGCTTACAATTCCAATTTGAGGATTAACATTTTGTAAAAACTCTTCTGTTGATGAAGTATCGTTTCCATGATGGGGTACCTTTAATACATCAACCTTATTTCCCTCCAAAAGATTATTAAAACAGAAATTATGTTCTGCTGTCCATTCCATATCTCCTGTAAATAACATTTGAAGATCTCCATAGCTTAAATATACTATTGCAGAATTATTATTTATTCCCCAAAAATCTTTAGTCAGCTCGTCATCACCAGCTGGTCCAAAAAATGCATCAGACTGTATGAACTTAAGTACTTTCCCTTTATCCATATATTGTCCCTTAACAGTATTTGTAAATTTCTTGTTATGTTGACACATGGCTTCTTCCGCATCCTTATATACTTCATAATCATACTTTAGCATTTCAATATCTTTTCTATTTTCTTCTGTCTCGTGGATTTCAGAATACCAGTCTTTCATTTTTGCAATAGCTGGCATATACACTTTTCCAACTTCAAAATTATCAAGAATTGTTCTTAAGCCTCCTATGTGATCTGAATGTCCATGGGTAATAAGAATATAGTCTATTTTATCTTTTTCCTTGCCCTTTTTTAAATTTTGACCATTCAAAAACTCAACTACCTTAGATGCTGTAGCAGGAAGTCCAGTATCTATTAATGCAGTTTCGCCATTAGGAAGTTTTATAAATATGCAGTCTGCATCTCCTACATTTAGTGTTTTTACATATATATATGGAATATTTATGTCTTCTGTTCCCTCATGCTTTCCTGCTGAATCAAATTCTTCAACTTTTCCATCTAATATAACCTTGCCTACTGCTAAAGTTCCATCACTTTTTACATAATATTTATCACTTCCTATAGTAACCCATTTGTCATAAGGTATTATACCTTTTACATTACTATAACATAGCTTTCCTTCAGTATTATAATATCGGCCTATCATTAACTGACCTGTAACTCCAAACAAATACCAGTTTCCATCTATATATTGTCTGCCTTTAAGCATATTTCCTTCATCATCTAAATAATAAGAGCCATTATCTGTATGTATCCACCCTTTTTGCATTATTCCATCTTCATCAAAATAATATTTTATTCCATCTACTTCAGTCCAACCAGTCTGCCTTATTCCTGCTTCATTGAAATAATACTGATTTCCATCTATTTCAAACCAGCCAGTTACAGCTAATCCATCTTCATCAAAATAATAAATATTATTTTCATCTGCATTAATATTTATATCCTTTTCTTTAAACCAGCCTGGTTCATTATATTTAATTCCGTTTACATAATAAAATAACCTTCCATGAATATTTATCCATTGAAAATCATCTTCCTTAGGCTTCTGCTCATCTATTTCAGAGTCTTCTTCTTCACCATCATCATGATTATTTTCTAATTCTTTTTCATCTTCTATGTAATTGCCTGTTTCTTCATTACTTAAAACCTCATTATCTGCTGCCTCTCTGTCTTTTACTTGAAAATCAGAAACATCATCTAAAGTTTCCATTTTTTCTTGAGAATAAACCAATTCAGTTATTGGTTCTGCCTTAGCCGTAACAGCTGATATTGATAAAGTCATTGCAATTCCTATTGCTGCTGCATATACTTTTTTAAATCTAATCATATGTCTTATATTGTTACTGATACTTTTTTAAACTTTGTTTAATTTTTCAGTAACTACCCCCTTTTTTAATTAAATTATTTCTTTGATTTATTATAAATTATATTTACTATTTTTATACAATACTTTTTTATTATATAGCATGGGTATAAAATTTTCAAACCATGATGTCATATTATGTAAGCTTATATATTTTCAGCTTAGTTTTATTATTAAAAATATTAATTTCTTTTTCTTGTGAGTTATTAATACTTTTATCCACATATTTATAAACATTACTATGTGGATTATTTATATTATGACTTTTTTCTACATGTGGATTTTCCTTGTGTTAATACTGACGAACATATGTGTTTTTAGTTTATCCACATTATCCACAATATTACCACCACTTTTTGTGGATTATTTATATTTTTATCCCCTGTATCCCCCAGTTTTATCCACATTGTCCACAAAGTTATTCACACTTATACACGCTTTATCCACAATATATTCACAATTGAATACATTTTCTTCACAATTAATTTCATTACATCTATTACCTTTAATGTATTTTGTGAATAATTTTATCCTTTTCTGTCTTAGGAAAATCAAGTGTTTTTCAAGTCACATTCCCAATAAATATTTTTTAATTTTTCTAAATACATATATTAATTCACATTAAAAAACTCTGTAAATGCTTTTATGGTATATTCATTATCTTTAACTGATGCCAGTTCCCTTACAGAATGCATTCCTATAACAGGTGCTCCCATATCTATTACAGGAATGTTTAATTTTCCTGCTGTAATAGGTCCTATTGTTGTGCCGCCTCTCATATCAGAACGATTTACAAATATCTGACATGGAACCTGTGCCCTTTCACATATGGCTTTAAATATGGCTGAAGCATAACTATCAGTTGAGTAACTTCCGCCTGCTGCAATTTTTAATACAGGACCTCCTCCAAGAACAGGTTTATTTGTAGGGTCACTCTTCTCTGCATAATTTGGATGAACTCCATGAGCTAAATCAGCTGATATCATAATAGAGCTTGAAAGAGCTCTTTTAAATTCTTCCCTTGTTTTTCCTAGGCCTAAAGCTATTCTCTCAAGAATACCTTCCAAAATGTTTGAGTTGGCTCCTTGTGATGTAAGACTTCCAATTTCTTCATTATCAAGAGCTGCAAATACCTTTACTGCCTTATTATTGTTACTTTCTGTCAATGCTTTTAGTCCTGCAAAAACCATCCACAAGTCATCTAATCTTCCTGCTGAAATAAATTCATCATTTAATCCAATAATAGAACCCTTTTCATATTCATATAAAAATAAATCAAAATCAAGTATATGGTCTGCATCTACCTGTAAATTATCTGCCAATACCCTTAATAAATACCCTTCCTTCTCTAATTTCTCTTTAGCTGTACCTTTAATAAACTTATTTAGTTCCTCTTCTGTACCCATTAATGGAAGAGTATCTTTCTGCTTGTTAAATGTATATCCCTCATTTACACTTCTGTTCATATGGATAGCCAGATTAGGAATTATAAGTATGGGCTTATTTATATCTATTATTCTGCACACTGGTTTTAATGGATTTTCCCCTTTAATCATAACCCTTCCAGCTATTGATAAAGGCCTGTCAAACCATGTGCTTAAAATAGGTCCTCCATAAACTTCTGTATTTAATTTTACATATCCTTCTGTTATTATTTCTGCATTTGGCTTTATTCTAAATCCTGGTGAATCTGTATGTGCTCCTATTAATCTAAATCCTTCTTCTTCAATTTTTCCATTCCCTGTTTGAAAAGCTATAACTGCTGAGTTATTTTTTATAATATAATACTTTCCATCCTGGATAAGATTCCAGGTTTCTTCTTCTTTTAATTGTTTAAACCCATTATTATCCAATATATTTTTAATTTCACATACAGCCTGAAAAGCTGTTTTACTTTTATTTATAAAATCTAATAACTGCACTGCATTATCCATGTCAAATCTCCTATCTTAAAAAATTAATATTTTATATTATATCCTATAAACATAAAAAAATCAGTAATTAATATAGGCCTTATATAATACTGATTTTTTAATGTATTTATTTAAAAAAATAATGAAAAATTAATATTTTCATATGCCTTATTCCATCCCTAAAAGTTCTTAAATGGGATTTACCATTTCTTCCATCTTTATATAAATTCACTGGTACTTCACACATACTTAAATTGTTTATTGATGCCTTTACTATCATTTCACTTGCATATTCCATTCCATATGATTTAAGAAAAATATCTATTATAGACTGTCTTCTAAATCCTCTTAATCCACAGTTATAATCTCCTATATTATTCTTATATATAAGTCTGCCCACAAAGGAAATTGCAGGAGTTCCTATATATCTATGAAGAAAAGGCATTGCTCCCTTTTCTATGCATGTCTGTATAGTATTTTCTTCATTTAAACAGGGCATTAAAATGGTTAATTCACATCTACTATTCAAAATTATTTCCCCCAATGTTTATATACAAGTCTATCACAAAGTACTATAAATACTTTATTTGTTGGAATCATGTAATAACTATATATAAATCTCTCACCATATCTATGACCTCTTAGTGTATAACCTCTAAACAATAACATATTTATTTACAGTTTACTATTCTCTTGTATTATTGTCCACAATATTGAACAAAGGTTAATATTTAAATATTATAATGCATAATGAATAAAAACAATACAGCTGCAATATAAAGTATTTTTACAAACAACACTTTATATTACAGCTGTATTCTTTAATAGGACAGCCTAAAATTATACTTATAATTAGTTATATTAAATTATGCTTCCTCAAACTATTTTTCAAGGTTTCCAAATTTGAACCTTCCATAGCATATAAAGGCATTCTTAATTTTCCAACCTTATATCCCATTAATTCTAAAGCTGTTTTAACTGGTATTGGATTAACTTCTATAAATAAGTTATTAATAAGTTCTAAATATTCAAGCTGAAGTTTTGCACTTTCCTTAACCTTTCCTTCAAAGTAAAGGCTGCATATTTCATGAGCTTCTTTTGGTGCAACATTAGATAGTACAGAAATAACGCCTTTTCCTCCTAAAGATAATATAGGAACTATTTGATCATCATTTCCTGAATATACATCAAGGTCATCACCACACAAAGCAATTATTTTTGCAACCTGTGACAAATCACCACTTGCTTCTTTAGCTGCCACTATTCTTGGATGTTTTGAAAGTTCCTTATATGTTGCTGGAAGTATGTTTACTCCTGTTCTTGATGGTACATTATAAAGAATTAAAGGAATGTTAACATTATCTGCTATATAAGTAAAATGCTCTATAAGTCCCTTTTGAGTTGCCTTATTATAGTATGGAGTAACTACTAAAAGTGCATCTGCTCCCACTTCTTCTGCATATTTAGATAATTGAACAGCATAAGAAGTATCGTTAGAACCTGTGCCTGCTATTACTGGCACTCTTTTCTTTACATATTCAACAGTAAATTTAATTGCTTTTTTATGTTCTTCATCAGACATTGTAGCTGATTCACCAGTAGTTCCAGCTATTACTATAGCATCTGTACCATTATCTATATTGAAATCAATTAATCTTTTTAATTCATTAAAATTGATTCCATTTTCATCAAAAGGAGTTACTATTGCTACTGCCGCTCCTGTAAATATGGTATTCTTCATTGATTTTCCCCCCCTAAAATTATTATTAATAAAAATTACTTTTTTAAATATAATAAATTATATCACACTAAATAAATTTATGTATATTATAAGCAAATTTTTTATAAATTTAATCCTCAACTTTAAACTGTATATTATGTGATAAAATTGATATAATATCTATAAAATATACATAAAAATAATATTTTAAATATATACTTATAATTTAGGGGGAAAAAATGCTATTTGAATTAATGATAAAGACATTTGTAAAAGACAGCAGCAATATTAAATCAGAAACCGTACGGAATTCTTATGGTTTTTTTGGTGGAATGGTAGGAATAATAATAAACCTTATTTTATTTGTTATAAAATTTTTTGTGGGAATGTTAGTTTCAAGTATTGCAATTACAGCTGATGCTTTCAATAACTTTTCAGATGCCGGCTCTTCCTTTATAACAATTTTAGGCTTTAAGCTTGCAAGTAAACCAGCCGATAAAGAACATCCCTTTGGTCATGGGCGAATGGAATATTTATCAGCATTAATTGTAGCTTTCATGGTAATGCTTGTAGGTATCCAATTTGTAAAAACTTCATTTAATAAAATTATTAATCCAAAGCCAGTAAACTTTGAATTAATACCTTTTCTCCTTCTTATAGTATCAATAATTTTTAAATTATGGCTTTCACGTTTCAATAAATATGTAGGAGAAAAAATAAATTCATCAGCATTAAAAGCTTCTGCCATGGATGCTTTAGGCGATGTTTTCACAACCTTCTGTGTTGCCATATCCTTTTTAGCATCAAAATTTACAAATCTGCCTATTGATGGCTACATTGGTCTTGGTGTTGCATTATTTATAGTATATTCAGGATTTAGTCTTGTAAAAGACACAGTTGATCCATTATTAGGTTCACCTCCAGACCCTGAAATGGTTAATGCCATAATAAAGAAGATAATGTCCTATGACAATATCCTTGGCACTCATGATTTAATCATACATAATTATGGACCAGGAAAATGTATGGCATCTATTCATGCAGAAATACCATCAGATATGAATGTAGTAGATATTCATGAAATTATAGATAAAGCAGAACGGGATATATCAAAAGAACTAAAAATTTATCTTGTTATTCATATAGATCCAATATGTCAGATGGAGGGTGAAATAAAAGAAGCTTATGATGAAATTCTAAATATTATAGCTGATTACCCTTATATTACTTCTATACATGATTTCAGAGTAATTGGTGAAGGAAAAATTAAAAATCTAATATTTGATGTTGTATTAAATATGGATAAAAAGCATATTCCTAAAAATGAAGAAATTATATCATTTATTTCAGATAAAGTTAGAGAAAAGCATGCTAATTATAATTGTGACATTACCATTGACAGCAATTATGTTTAACCCCATATATTAAGCTTAAACACTAGGTCTAATTATATTTAACCAAAGTATATGTTTATACTGCATTGAAGTAAAATTATGGGTATTTAATAATTTTACTTCAACGCAGCATTTTCTTATTAGTTTCTTTTAAATTTATATAACTATATTACAAGCAACAATGTGCAATTAATAATAAATTTCATCAACTTACCATATTTTTAATCTTTCATCAGGTTCTACATACATTGCATCATCTTTTCTTATGTCATAAGTTTCATAAAACTCATTAACTTGAGATAATGCACTATTGACCCTCCATTTATATGGTGAATGTTCATCATATAGAAGTGCCAGTTTCCCATCTTCTTCACTAACTGCATATTTTAAGCCATCAGCAAAACATTCAAAAAATTCTTTATAATCTGCATCAGGTACATCATTCAAAACATCAATAACACATGATAAGGCTGTTATATCTGCAATATTTTCTCCTAAAGTAAGCTTTCCATTAATATATTCTCCTGGATAACATTCAATTTTATTAAAATAATCCTCAAAGCCCTCAGCTTTTTCATTAAACTTAGCATAATCATCTGTAGTCCACCAATTATTATAATTTCCCTGACTATCATAAAGAGCACCAAGGTCATCAAAGGCATGGCTTATTTCATGAGCAACTACAAAACCAACTGTTGCAAGTTTCTTTTCCTTAGAATCATTAATATCATATATATCCGGCTCAAGAAGTCCTGCTGTTACAACAAGACTGTTGGAATCAAAATGATATTCTGCTCTAACACTTGAAGGCACAAGGGTACTAGAAAAAATCTCTTTATTTACAGGTTCATACAGGCTTTCAAATTCCTTTTCTCTTTGATACACAGAAAGATTAACCATATTTTCAACAAGAGAACTGCCTGAACTATAAGGTTTTACTTCAACTCCGCCATATTCTTCATATTCTTCTGGATAACCAATATTAACTGTCATAGTATCAAGCTTCTTAATTGCATTTCTTTTTGTATCTTCACTTATCCAGTTACAATTTAGTATTTTCCCCCTATATTTTTCAATTAATTCCTTGGCCAAAAGTTCTATATCCTGCTTTTCTTCTGCACTACAATATTTTTCTGCATAAAGCCTGCCCAATTTTCCACTAAAATTATCATAAACCACACTATATGCTTCTTCTTGTCTTGAAACATTCTTAGTACTATTTTGCAGATATTCTACATATTCATTTGTCACCTTTTCAAAGTCAGAGCTCATAAATTGTCCTAAAGACTGAAGTATTGTTATTTCAATGTAATTCTTTATTAAGGGAAGATTTTCATTGGTATATATGCTGTTTAAAGCTTCCAGCCACTTCTTCTGTTGAATAACTATTTTACTTTCACTTTTATCAATTCCCAGTCCTTTTATAACCTTTTCAAGCTGAAGATTTGGTACTGCACTATGAAGATCCTTTAGTTCAAAAGATACATTTAATGCACCATAATCTACAGTTCCCTCTTCAATAGATTTTAACCCCATCATATTTTCAGCTAAAAAACTTTCAAGTTCAAAAAGCTGCAGAACCTTTTCCACTGTTTCTTCTTCAGAATATCCATCTAAAATAAGAAGAGAGGCTATATATTTTATATATGCCTGCCTATTTTTTTCACTTTCCTTGCTGTCTGAAGAATAATCATCACCATTTACCAATCCTAAAATTGTAGGCTGAATATATACTTCATTACTTTTAGGGTCATTATAAGGCATTATCTTAAATTTATACAAATTATTAAATATGTCCATTTCCTTTGTTGATAAAAGTTCAGTAAGTTCATCTATACTTTGAACATTTTTTATTTTTTGTGTATACTTTTTAGCAGGCTGGCTGCCCTGTTTATCTCTTTCCTCCATATTTAGAAGATTACAGTATAAATTTATCATTTTGCCTTCAGTTGTATCATAAGAATACTTGCTGCTGTTATGAAGAAGGTCCTTAAATATATTTTCTACATCTTCCTGACCCTTCGCCTGTAAATAAACATAATTACTAATTTCAGGTATATCACTGCTTAAATATTTACTTGCTTCTTCAATCCATTCCTCATTAACTGCACCATAAAAATCATCTTCATATCTTATACTGCTTCCTGTTGTATCTGAAAGCCAGCTTTTTCTTTCTCCATAAATCCCTGCTGGTATCCTATAGGTACTCCATTTAATATTTTCTACATTATTCTGCTGTTTTTGCTGCACAGGTGCAGAATCCTTACTTGAAATCAATTGATTCTTCTCAATACCACTAGCCCCTGTACCTGTTAAAAACAAGAAAAATATTGATGCCATACTAACTGCTGCTATATTTTTTCCTTTCATATTCCTGCTCCTTTACATGTTCCCCAATTTTTTATTATTATCATAAATTATACATAAATCAATCTTTCTATTCAATTAAATATAATGACTTTCTTAACTATTCATCTTTACTATTGCAAGTCTATGAAGGGCTCTTGTACACATAATATACTTCATAAGAGCATCCACATTTTTATCTGTTTCAACAATAATAACTCCATCAAATTCAAGACCTTTAGCTAAGAATCCAGGCATGATAACCTTTCCTCCATTATAAATAATGTCTTCATTATCTATTTTTTGAATATTGATTTTTTCCTTTATTTTAGAACCATAAATATTCAGGGTAGATATATCATTAAATATTACTGCTATGTTTTCACATTTATCATCAGCAAAATCTTCAATTATTGATTCAATAATCATTATCATGTCTTCATGATTTTCTGCTTCCTCTTCCATAACAGATTCACCATGTCTCACAAGGGGAACAATTTTATTTTCATTTAAAAAACTATTTGCATATTCCATAATTTCCTGAGTTGAACGATAACTTTTCTGAAGATCAAATCTTTTTAAAGCTGATATGTTTTCTTTAAATATGTTTTCTAAACTCATCATGGCACACTCTTTATTATCATGAATAAGTTTCTGGTTTGTATCTCCAACTATGGTGTAACTTTTGCAGCCTGTGTATTCTTTTATAACTAAAAATTGAAGATAACTATAATCCTGAGCTTCATCAATAACTATATGCTTTAATTCTCTTTTATATTTCATTCCATCCAGTCTTATGGCTAAATAGAGCAGAGCACTTAAATCCATAAAATTCAGTTTATCTGAATTAATAAGATTCCTATATATATCTATTATTTCTTCATGTTTAAGCCAGCTATCAAGGGCTTTTCTTGTATTCATGACTTCTCTTGTTATTTCACGTATTTTTAAATTTCTTAAAAACTCAAAATTATTTTGTTCTCCTTGAAGTTCTTCTTCTGATAATTTTTCCTGTTTTTCTTTTATATCCTTAAGCATTGCATAGTATAACTGGTCACGCTTATCCTTTATTTTAGAAGTTAATATTCTTCTTATCTTGTCACTTCTTCTAAACAAAGGCATATCTTTATAATAAACATCAAATAATTCTTTTATTTCATCTATTCCCACTATTTCTTTATCATAAAATTTAACACTTTTAATATTAAAATATTCCTCATTAAGCTTTTTAATTGAATTATTAAGGAATTCAACAAACTCATAGGATGTTTTATATTTATATTCTTCCAAAAGTTCAGTCTTTCCTTCTGCTATATCCATTACAAAACTAAGATAATCTTTTATATTTTCTTTAATATTCAACTCATTTTTAACAAAACTTTCAAAGGTAGTTTCTGAAATTGCACTTTCTCCAAGACTTGGCAGAACCTGAGCAATATAATCCATAAATATATTATTAGGTCCAAAAATTAGTACTTTATCCCCAAATTGTTTTCTAAAATTATACAAAAGGTAAGATACTCTATGAAGAGCCACAGTTGTTTTTCCTGAACCAGCAACACCATTAACTACAATAATTTTATCCTTATCCTGCCTTATTATTTCATCCTGTTCTGCCTGAATTGTCATAACAATATCCTTAAGCTTATCTGATGAATTTTTAGCCAATACCTCTTGAAGTATTTCATCTTTAACATCTAAGGCAGAATCAAAAACACCTTCAAGAACACCCTTTTTTACAAGAATCTGCTTTCTATCTATTATTTCTGCATCACATTTACCATCTGGTATGTCATATTGTGCACTTCCAAGACTTCCTTTATAAAATAATGATGCTATTGGTGCTCTCCAATCAACAATAAGGGGTTCATCATTTTCTTCTACTGTAAGACCATATCTTCCAATATATATTTCCTCGGGAATATTTTCTTCCTCTTTAAAGGTAACCTTGCCGAAATATGGAGCTTCTTTAAGTTTAGTAAATTCCATAAGTCTCTTATCAATGGTTTTATAAGTTTCATCTCTAACATAATTCTCGTGGTCAAAATAATCTATTACTGCATCTTCATCATCTTTATATTCCTCTATGTATTTTTTCCTTGCATCAATTATTAATTTATGAAGATTTTTTCTTTTTTCTAAATATTTTAAAGTTTCTCTGCTTAATATTCCTGATATATCCTTGAGTTTTCTTTCTTCATTTAAATAATCTACAATGTTTTCCAAACAGCCTCATCCTTTCTTACATATTAGAAAATTAATTTTAAAGATTAAGAAATCCCCATAAAAAGGGGACTTTCTTAAACAACCTTCCTGTTTGCTAAATTATAGAAATTTTCATTGATTCATATTGATTAAACATTATTTTTATCTGTATCTTCATTTTCCTTCTCTTTAGCAGTATTCTCTCCATTATTAAAATCAGAACTGCTTTCACTTCTCTCAACTTCCCTGTATTCTCCAACAGGATTAACTTTAATAACTGTATTATCCTCAATTTCTGAATCAGTACCTGAAATAGTTTTATCAATAACCTGCCCTTCCATTTTTGATTTTTTATCTTCCAGCTTTTTAGTTTCTTTAGCTTCATATTCTTCTAAAAAGGCTTCCTTTTGAGCATAAATTTTTGCTCTCTGTTCTTTAAGCTCTTTAACTCTTTTTTCATTTTCACTTTTTTCTCGTTCTTTCTTTTCCTTCATTTCAGGATACCTAGCATACACCATATCAAGAAATTCCTTGCCATAGATAGTTTCCTTTTCAAGAAGTACTGCTGAAATTTCATTAAGAAGTTCTCTATTTTCAATTAATATTTGTTTTGCTTTTTCATGAGCTTCTTTTATTATTTTAACAGATTCCCTGTCTAATATAGTTGACGTTTCTTCACTACAATTTCTAACAGCTCTTCCATCAAGATATTTGTTTTGAATAGATTCTAAAGCCATCATATCAAACTCTTCACTCATACCATAAACAGAAACAATTTTTCTTGCAATTGCTGTTGCTCTTTCTATATCATTAGCTGCTCCTGTTGTTGCAAGATTAAACACAACTTCCTCAGCTGCTCTTCCACCAACTAAGGTTGTAATTTCATTAATAAGATCTTCTTTAGAATTTAAATACTTTTCTTCCTCTTCTATCTGCATAGTATAGCCAAGAGCACCCATTGTTCTTGGTACAATTGTTATTTTGTGAACTGGCTCTGTGTTTTTAAGCATTGTAGCTACAAGTGCATGCCCAACTTCATGATAGGAAACAATTTCTCTTTCCTTTGGTGATAAAATTCTATCTTTCTTTTCTTTACCTGCAATTATAACTTCAACAGCTTCACGCAAATCTTCCTGAAGAACTACCCTTCTTCTTCTACGTACAGCCCTTAAAGCTCCTTCATTAATTATGTTTGCTAAATCTGCACCTACTGCACCTGGAGTACTTCTTGCAATTTCAGATAAATCAACATCATCACCTAAAGCTACATTTTTGGCATGAACCTGAAGAATAGCTTCTCTTCCCTTGAAATCAGGTCTGTCAACAATAACTCTTCTATCAAATCTTCCTGGTCTTAAAAGAGCTTTATCCAAAATTTCTGGTCTGTTAGTTGCTCCTAAAATCACAATACCTTTTGACGAATCAAATCCATCCATTTCAGAAAGAAGCTGGTTTAATGTCTGTTCTCTTTCATCATTGCTCTGCATCTGACTGTCTCTGCTTTTACCAATTGCATCAATTTCATCTATAAAAATTATACATGGAGCTTTTGCTACTGCATCTTTAAATAATTCACGAACCCTTGAAGCACCAACACCAACAAACATTTCAACAAAACTTGACCCTGATAATGAGAAAAATGGTACTTTTGCTTCACCTGCAACAGCCTTAGCAATAAGAGTTTTACCTGTTCCTGGAGGCCCTACCAAAAGAACACCTTTAGGCAGTTTTGCACCAATTTCTGTATATTTTGAAGGTCCATTTAAAAAGTCTATTACTTCCTTTAAAGATTCTTTGGCTTCTTCCTGACCAGCAACATCATCAAATCTTACTTTTATTTCACTTTCCATATATACTTTTGCGTTGTTTTTGCCGATGCCCATAACACCGCCTCCACCACTTCCCATTTTTGAGAATAGAAAACGCCACATGAAGAATATAAGAAGTATTGGAAATACCCATGAAAGCATTATGCTTAAAATCTGTGATTCCTTAGGATTGCTTCCTGTAAAGTTAATTCCTGCTTCCTGAAGTTTTGTTATTAAAGTTTCATCGTTTATATTTGCTGTATAAAGTATCTTTCCTTTATACTTTGCATTTTTACTGTTGGGTGTTATTTCAAGGTTCTCATTAGTTATTACTACTTGAGAAATTTCTTTATTATTTAGCAGCTGTAGAAATTCACTATAACTTATTCTTTTAGTTGTAACAGCACTTCTAGAATAATTTAATGCTACAACAAATGCTAATGCAATTATAAAATATGTAAGTGCAACACCAAATTTATTGTTGTTCTTATTGTTTTTATTGTTATTCTGCATTTATTCAATCACCTTTCCTGGATTTTAACTCCACATGTTTTCCATAATATTATCTATTTGATTTCTGCGCTTTGTAGTAGCTTCTTCATCAAAAATGAAATATCTCTCATCTTTTAAGTATATATTACCTTCTCCTATTTTACCCTTCAAACATTTGAGAGGAATGTTATTTAAAGTTCCATATTCATTTTCCATAACCGCATATTGACCTTCTATACGGTCTAAAATATACCACTCCATAACTTTAACTCCTAATAAAACCTGTTATTTTAACATTCCCATATCACTAAATGGATAAAATTTAAATTGTGCTTTTCCTTTTATTTGGGATTTATCAATATAGGAATTTTCCCATAATCTTGCATCATTTGAATGTGCTCTATTATCTCCTAAAAAGAAAAATTTATCTTCTGGCACATCAAATGTTCCACAAAATTCATCATTGTTTTTAACATAATCTTCCTGCAACACCTGCCCATTTACAGATAATACACCATTTTCTATTTCTATATGATCTCCTGGAAGGCCAATGGTTCTCTTTATTAAAGTTTCTTCAAGTTCATCTGAATAAAAGACTATTATATCTCCTCTTTTTATATTATCTGTATTATAAACTCTTGTAACAAGAATTTTATCATTTTCATTTATCGTAGGTATCATTGATCCTGTTGGAACATACACATTAAAAAATACAAATTTATTTATTAAAAAAGCTATGGCAACTGCTGCTAATATAGGCAAAACCCAATCTTTCAAAAAATTACATTCTTTTTCTGTTTTTTGTTCTATTCATTTATACTCAATTGTATAATTTTCATTTTTATTAATTACCATTCTCCCTTGTACCTGTAAAATCAGCTGGCTATATAACATTTTGCTTTATTATATAATACTTTTTTTACAACTTTATGACAATATGTTAATTAACCCTGCCTATTTCATTAAATGGATACCACCTGATAAACAGTTTTCCATCTATATCATCCGCATCAACAAAAGAGTTATGCCAATATCTGGAGTCATCAGATTCTTTTCTGTTATCTCCAAGAACAAAATATTTATTTTGAGGCACCACATAAACCCCGTCAAATTCTTCATTGTTTTTAACATAAGACTCTTGAAGCTTTTCTCCATTTATATACACAATACCTTCTGCTATCTGAACATTATCTCCAGGAAGTCCTATAATACGTTTTATTAATAATTTATCACCATATTCATCACACCTGAAGGTTATTATATTACCCCTTTGCAGATTTTCCGGTTTATACACTTTTGTTACAATAAGCTTATCATTAACATTTAATGTGGGAATCATAGATCTACTTGGAATATATACTGGATATGCTACAAATTTTAATATAGCAATAGCGGCTCCTCCTATTATTACTAAATTTATTAGATATTCTTTTATTATTGCCTTAATTTTGCTTTTATTATCATTATTTCTAATATTATTTTCTTCCAAAATTAATTATGCCCCCATTTCTTTAACCTTAATCATAATATTTTCCCAATTATAAGTATACCATAATTTTATGATTATATTATTTATTTTTAAAAAAGCTTTCACCTAAATAAGTGAAAGCTTTCTTTATATATAATATCTTCGGGAAAGAATATTAATAAAAAGCTATTTAATTTTAGAGAACATCATTTTTTATAACATCATCATATGTCTGCCTTGTAACTGCAAGTCTTGACTTTCCATCCTTAACCATTACAACGGCTGGCTTTGGAAGTCTGTTATAATTACTTGCCATTGCATATCCATAAGCACCTGTAGTCATTACTGCTAAAATATCTCCCTGTTGCACTTTTGGTAAGGTAATACTTTCTATAAGCATATCAGTTTCACAGCATCTTCCTGATACTGTTACCTTTTCCTCTTCATCTGAATTTACTCTATTTGCAACTATGCTGTCATATTCTGCTCCATAAAGAGCTGGTCTTATATTATCTGTCATTCCTCCATCAACAGAAACATATTTTCTTATTCCTGGTATATCTTTTACTGCTCCAATAGTATATAAGGTTACACCTGCATTACCCACAATACTTCTTCCTGGTTCTATTGTAAGTTTTGGCATAGGAATATCTAATTCTTTAGCTGTCTTTTCTGCTGTATTCACTATTGTTTCACAGAATACAGAAGTTTCTAAAGGTTTGTCCTCGCTTGTATAGTATATACCAAAACCACCACCAAAATCTACTTCTTTTATTAAATAATCCATATTTTCTTTAACTTTTTTTATAATTCCAAACATTACCTGTACAGCCTGCTCATAAGCATCAAGTCTAAAAGATTGTGACCCAATATGACAATGAATTCCTAAAAGGTTAACATTCTTTAAGCTTATTGCCTTTTCCACCGCTCTATCTACCACATCTTCTATTAATGGAAATCCAAATTTTGAATCAATCATTCCTGTTTTAATATATTCATGAGTATGAGCATCTATGCCTGGAGTTATTCTTAAAAATATATTTTGAACAGTATTGTACTTAGCTGCAACTTCATTAACAACATCTAATTCCTCAAAATTATCAACAACAAAATTTCCAACCTTAAATTTTACTCCCATTTCTATTTCATCTAATGTTTTATTATTGCCATGAAACATTACATTTTCTAAAGGAAATTCTGCCTTATGTGCTGTATAAAGTTCTCCCCCTGAAACCACATCAAGATGCATATTTTCCTCTTTTAAAAGTTTACACATCTGTACATTTAAAAATGCTTTTCCTGCAAAAGCAACAACATTCCCTTTTTCCTCACATTTAAAATATTTTCTATAATTTCTGCAATAATCTCTTATTAGCTGTTCATCAAAAACATATAGTGGTGTTCCATATTCTTTGGCAAGTTCTGTTGCCTTTACCCCGCCTATTGAAAGTTCATTATCTTCTACTTTCATGGTTCCAAATAATTTCATAAATTTTGCCCCCTAAATATAAAATTTTATTTATGATTTATACCCTTACTTATAAAAAACATCACAGAAAATTCTGTGATGAATTTAATTTTCAGCTATTATAAATATGATACCACACTTTTCATACTTTTCAATATTTTTATATTCTTATTCCATATCCTCCCTGTATGTATCCATAAGACTACCCATTATGCTTGATGCCGTTGGAGGAGTATAAGTAATAGCATTAGCTCCTGCCTTTATAGTTTCAAGAATAGTTTTATCTGTAGGACCTCCTGTTGCTATTATAGGAAAATCAGGATGTTTTTCTCTTATATGTCTTACTATTTTAGCTGTATCCTTGCCTCCAGAAACATTAAATATAGTAGCTCCTGCTTCTATCCTTTTGTCAATGTCTTCAGAATCGGATATTACAGTTACTATAATAGGAATATCTATTGTATCCCTCACTTTTTTAACTATCTCGTTTGGTATAGGTGCATTAACAACCACTCCCATAACCCCTTTAAATTCAGCATCAAGGGCAAGATTTACAACTCTTTTACCATAAGTAGTTCCACCACCAACTCCACAAAAAACGGGAACATCTGCTGCTGTAACAAGTGCTTCTGTTATAATAGGCTGAGGAGTAAAAGGATAAACTGCAATAATTGCATCAGCATTAGTGTTTCTTATTATTGCCACATCTGTAGTAAACAGCAAAGATTTTATTCGCTTTCCAAAAATCTTTATTCCTCCACATTCTCTTATTATTGGCGGCACTTCAACAACATGCTTTCTTAAAGTTCCTTTTATTTCTGGAATGAATTTTTTATCTTTATTCAACTTTATCTCCCTCTCCATTCATAAAATTATATTTAATTATAAATAAAGACTTTCACCTTTACAATACATTTATCTTCATTATGATATGTACTTATTCACAATCATATATCACTTTATATTCACAAGTAAAATTACCATTTTTTCAGCATTTTATGTATTTGCCTATTAGTTTATCAATAGAATATCCACAGGTTTATCAACAAGTTTGTGGATATGTTTATATTTATTAACATTTCCTTAAAAATTTTATATAGGTTTCTGTAGACTTCTTAATAAATACTTAATTATAATTCCATAGCATTGTGGAATTTTTCCATGTAAATTATACTCAGTTATAGTACAACATTTTATTTTAAGGAGGTCTTTTTTTGACTCGTAATGATTTTTTTAATCTTCTTATGAATGAATTATGTTACATTCCCGAAAAACAGCTTCAGAATATAATATCTTACTATAATAATTTATTTGAAAATGAACTGCAGAAAGGCAAAAGTGAAGAGGATATCATAGAAAATTTAGGAGATTTAAGTATTCTTATTGCCAATTTAAAATCAAATTCTTCAGAGCACTTAATTACTTTTGAAAACAAATCACCAGATTATAATGGTGTTGTTAAAAAAGAAAAATGCATACCTGATGTTCCGATTAATAATTATAATTCTTTAGAACCAACAGAATCCAAACTAGACAATATTTCTGCAGAAAACAGTACTAAGAAATACAGCAATCCACTTACCAATAATATTTTACGAATCTGCATATTGGTATTATCCATTTTTACTTTCTTTCCAGTATTATCAGCTATTGCAGGATTTATTTTAAGTTTATTTGGAACTTCATTAGGTTTATTTACAGGAAGTTTGGGAATTTTAGTAGGTTCAAGTTTTGTTGACATATCTACACAATCAGAAATTCCACAGTTTATTTCATCTATGCCACATTCAGCATTAGTATTTTTATGTCTTGGCACAATGTGTCTTGGAATCCTTCTATTTTTTGCTCTATTTTACTTAAGTAAAGCAGTCATACATTTAATAAGACATATATTTATTAAAATATTTCATTAAAGGAGTGTGACAAAATGAAGAAAGCAATTATTCCTAAAAAGATGAGAATTTTTTTAATACTTTTAACCTTACTTACAATCATATTTTATGGTACAGGATTTACCATTTTAAAACTGAATAATTATAACTTTAAAAATTATATTAATGAAATAGATTTTTCAAATTTGAACTTACATTTTTCTGATAATAGTATAGGGTCACATTCAGAAAAAAATTTTCCTATTGATGAAAACATAACTACATTAAATTTAATGTTTAAGAACGAAGATATAAATATTAATTCTTATGATGGTAATGATTTAAAAGTTGAAGTAAAAAACAGTAATTCTATTTCACAAAAGTTAAACTATACAGTTGTAAATGATGAAGCAACTTTAAAAACACATAATATGTCCTCAAAATCAACTATAAATATAAGTATTCCAAAGAGTTTTTTAGAAAAGGGAGATTTAAGTGTAGGAACCATTAGTGGAGATATCTTTATTAAGGACATTAAATCAAATTCAATAACTATATCTGCTACAAGCGGTGATATAGAAATATCTAATTTGAATGCCAATTTTATTAAAACATCAAATATAAGTGGAGACATTGAAGCTGACAATGTTAACATTTTAAAAGAGAGTAACCTTAGCACTACTTCTGGAACTATTAAATGTTCTGGATATTTGGGCGAAACAATAGCATCATCAACTTCAGGAGATATTGATATTAATGTTTCTAATAGTATAAAAAAGACTTCATTAAACAGTTCTTCAGGGTCAATATCCTTATTAATTCCTAAATCATCAAGCTATAAAATTGACCACTACACTGTATCAGGAGATTTCAATTGTTCTCATTTAGAAAATGGAAATGATCCTGTATCCATAACCTTGAAAACCATAAGTGGTGACATTGATGTTGAATCATATTAATTGTAATATATGTTTATTAATGTTATTTCATGAAAAACTGGAGCTGTCACATTAAACTATTTATTATTTATAACATACATGCAAATCATAATTTGTAGGTTAGTGGTAAATCACCGAAAAGAAAAGAATCTTGATGGAGAAAACACAAAAAACATGAACTGGATATTAATTCACAGGTGCATAAAATTTACACATTGAAACATCCAGCTTAAATCTGTCCCGAAATATACTTGTCTATTCTGAGTTTTATAACATAATTTTGATAATTAATATATTTATTTTTTATGAAAACCATTAATTATTGCCATATCAGAATGGAACAAGTATTGAAGGGATAGCTTTAAGTGCTGATGTTTCATGTGCAAATTTTTTAAACCTGTGAATTAAGTAGCCTGTTCATGTTTTTTTGCTGTTTTTTCCATCAAGATTCACGACAAATTATGATTTACAAAATAAAAAGAAGCTACCACAAATTAATGCGACAACCCCTTCTTACTTTAATTTATTTGGTATATAAAATTGCTTCCAAACAAACTTAAGGGAATTTTAAATTCTATAATTCCTGCTGCATAAGGTGCTATTTCATACTGCTGAAAATATATTATTAAATTTTCTTCATCTAAATAGTATGGCGATTCTTCACTTACTCCCTTGAAATCATTTCCATCATTAAAAAACATTCCCGGCTCTTTTTCTAATTGTTCCTTAATCTGCTTTCTAATTTCATTATCTATTATTTTTTTGTATGTATAATTTTCTTTAAATAAGTCTTTTAACTGTACAATACTCATCTTTTCCTTATCAATAGTATATGAATATCTGGTGGTTAAACCATGGGCCCCTCCTAAAAATTCATATAATTCACTATGGATACTTATAAGCCTGCTATTCTCCAAATCTATTGAATAATCATAGTTAATTTCATAAGCATAGGGTGTAACATTTTTCAGCTGCTCATTATATTCTTTAGAAACCATCTCATCTTCAGAAACTGTGGGCATAATATCATCTAATATTTTTTGATTTATTATTTTCACATTATCTGTATCTTTTTCTTTTAATTGGGGAATTCTTAAATTTTCTTTTAAGTAATCATAATCCTTGTTGATAACTTTATCCTCTATAAAAACCTTATTTTCAACAAACAATCCACTATTTATACACATATTCTGTTGATAAGTCACATATGGTACTGAAGCCATTACAGCCCCTATAATTGCAGCACATTTTAGAAGCATATTACCATCTCCTTCAAATTAATTTTGTTAATAACCACAAATAGCTTTCAATAAAATTATTCAAATATGAACAGCTTTATAACAAATTATCCACAGACTCATGTGGATAATGTGAATAAGTTGTACTATTACATAAATATGCTATACTTTTTATTTGGATTTTTTTTCCTCCTTAATAAGCTTCTGCTCCACACCTCCATTATTTATTATAATAGCTATTTCATTATCAGACGCAAATTTACTGGTTTTTATTAATTGACCATAAACAAGATTTTGTCCTGTAACAGTAATATATATTGTTCTATCTTTGGTGACCATTTCATTTTTTAATCCGTAATCCAGTATATTATAAACAACATCATCTATATCTTTATTCTGCATTTCCATAGACCCTATAAGTTTCTTTCCCTTATCTGTGGGTGAATAGGCATATATAACTCTGTCAAAGGTATTTGCATGAAGCTTAATTACAGAAGTTGTTTCTATAACTATTATTGAACTTGCTGTTGTATATTTTGAATAGGTCTTTACAGCTATGGCAAGTGAAAGAATTAAAAATATGCACATAGGTATCTTAAAAAGATATTTACTATGCTGTTTTTTCCCTTCACATATATGACCTGCTGCAACAGATTCATTTAATCTTACCTTTTTAAATTCTCCTCGCGATGTTAAAATATAAGCTCTATTATGAAGTACATTTTTAATTACAATTCCCCTATATAATTTTTCTTTGTTATATATGGTTTCATGAAGTTTATCATTTATCCTTATTCTTAAATAATCCTGTATAAATTTATAGTCTGGATTACTTAGTATAACCCAATAAGCAATTATATAGTCTTTCCATTTTGATATATAATCCAGCTTCATTCTGGTTTTTCTTGCCAGTTTCTTTATATTTAATATTCTCTTATCTAAAAGCACCTGATGAAATTCAGAATTCTCCATTACATAATAAGCTATATTTAAACATAAATTTCTTTCCTTTTCTTTTAAGGGATAATTAACAAGGTCTCTTACTAATACACCATAAAGAGAAAAATCATTTAATAAGAGTTCTATTAAACCAATTCTATCACTTCCATCATTTTTCATTAACATAACAGCTGATGCAGATGTAAACTCATATTTATCCCTTACAAACTTAATTTCATCCATTGTTTTTACCTCATGTATTGATATCAAAATTACACTTAATTCATACTATAATTATTATAACATATATTTTTCTATCTAAGATAAAATCAATTATTATGGAGCATTTATATGAAAAAAAATATTATTTACGTGAATTTTAAAAAAAAGAAAAAAACCTGCTTTCTATCTTATATGCTTTTTTTAGGATTTAACTTTCTTTTAAAAAATACTGTGCTTAAACAGAATATTTTTACCAGCCAACATATAAAAAAAGGACATATACAAATGATTTTATATTTATTATATTTATGATAAAATTAATATTATTATAAATATAGAGGTGTTTTTCATGAGAGTTGGATTAGGATATGATGTTCATAAATTAGCAGAAAACAGAAAACTAATTATAGGAGGTGTAACAATCCCCTATGAAAAAGGTCTTCTTGGTCATTCAGATGCTGATGTGCTTATTCATGCTATTATAGATTCCCTATTAGGTGCTTGTGCTTTAGGTGATATAGGAAAGCATTTTCCTGATACTGATGAAAATTTTAAAGGAATATCCAGTATAGTATTATTAAAAGAAACAGGCAGATTAATTTATGAAAAAGGATACAAAATTAATAATATTGATGCTACAATAATTGCTCAAAAACCTAAAATGCTTCCTCATATAGATAAAATGCGGGAAAACATTTCTAATGCCCTAAACATTAATTTAGATCAGGTTAATATAAAAGCAACTACTGAAGAAGGTTTAGGCTTTACAGGACAAATGCTTGGCATATCTGCTCAAAGTATTGCTTCAGTTGAATAAAAATAAGCTGCTGCATAAAAATCCAATTAAATAGTCTAATTGTATTTATTTTAATATTAGACACATTTTAGTTGTAATATTTAATGCAGCAGCTCTTACAATACTTCTTTTTACAGTTATAATTTTAAAATACTTCTGTCAATTTTCTAAGTAATATTTTTCTAAATTTCTCACCACTATCTTTATTTGAAATAGCATTTTCACAAATATGTTTCCATTCCTCTAGGGAAATTCCCAGCTTTTCTTCTAATTCTTCCTCAGAACTTGTCATTAAACCTGATGATACAACAAAGTCACCTAATTCCTTAGGAGTTGAAAAGAATTTTATGTATATAAATTCATTGTTATCTCCCATCCATTCTTTATTAAATTCTCTTGAAAACTTCTTAAGTTCACCTTGAATTTTTACAGAACGCATCTTCCACAATTTAGGAAAAAAATTATAATTTTTAGTCATTTTTTCAGCTGTTGGTTTATCTATAACCCCTTCTTTTAAACCTTTATTAACTATGCTGGGTATATCTGAAAAAGGGATTTTAGTTATTGTTTTATTTTTTCCATATATCCATTTATAAAATGCTTCCTGCAAAAATGAATACTGTATATAACCAACTAAACTTTTAGTATTAGGAAAATATCCCCATACATTATTTATTCCATTTCTTTTACTAAAAATCATTGTGTGGAAATAAAATGACTTTTCTGTTGGCACATCACTCATAAATACATGACCACTTATGGTTTTATTTTCTCTGACAACGTTTTCCCAGTATTTAATAGAATTGTAGTTTTCTCTCACTAAAATCACCATCCTTCATGTTATGCAAACATACTTAATATGTACTAAAAAACACCAGCTTTTTGTATTTCAAAAATGTATTTATTTTATACCTATCCTATTACATTATATAGTATGCTATACTATTTATTCAAGTTAAATATACATTTTTTATTATCTATTCCCTTAAATAACATATTATTTTTAATCTACATAAAATATAATAAATTGATATTTGTTATTAGTTAAATTATAATAATCTTATAGTATAATTTTGTGGGGAGGAAAAATCATTGCCTTTATGTGAAATATGCAATGAATCCGCTGATATTCACCACATTGTTCATAGAAGTGAAGGCGGACTTGATATTGAATTAAATTATAAATATTTATGTCCTAGTCATCATAGAGGAAAGAACGGACCCCATCATTGTAAAGAAACTGATTTGAAATACAAGTTAGAACTACAAAATAAATTATTCCTTATTCTTGAAAAAGAATACTATTCTTTTAAAGAACTTATTAGCAAACTTAATATTCCAAACAATACCTTAAAGAGAATAACTAAAGATTTGAAAATGTATAAAGAAGGCTATAAAAAAACTGATGTTATTTTAAAAATTATGGGGGGAAGACAGTATTCTGAAGAAATGATTATGAATCTGGTTTTAGAGAAATTAATAGATAATATGGAATAAAAAAACTAAAAACTAAGAATGGATAAAAAATAGGAAATGTACTTTTTTAATATATTTTCATAAAATCCAAGGGCTTTTTAACCAAATCTTTTACTTCTTAGTTTTTAGCTGAAATCTACATTTTCTCAATAAACTGTGTAGAATCCTTTACTATTTTTCCACTTTGTGCTGTAATTTCCTCAACGGCTTGTGAAATAATATTAATATCATTATTTATTTTATTCATTTTATTCACTAAAGCCTCTGCTAACTCAATAACTTTTATTATACTTTGTGCCATTATTTCTTCTTCTTTTTGTGTAGATTCTGCAGCATTTTTTGACTCATCTGCAAGTTTTTTCACTTCTTCCGCTACTACTGCAAAGCCTCTTCCAGCTTCACCTGCTCTTGCTGCTTCAATAGATGCATTAAGGGATAAAAGATTTGTCTGATCTGATATGTCAATTATGTAATTTAGGGATTCAATAAATTTTTTAAGAACACTATTCATGCTATTAATGTTGTTTTTCAATTCAACAGAATTTTCATTCATATTTATTAAGTCATCAACTATAGTAGATATAGCCTCTGAACTTTTTTCATTACCTTCATTAACTTCGTTAATATCTGTAATAAGCTGTTTTATAAATTCTTTTAGGGATTTTGTTATTTTATCATTTTTAGCTGATAATTCTCTTACTTCACCTAAGGTTTTTTCAGTATTTTTATGCTCCTGTTCAACTTTTAAATACTCTTCTTCAACCTCTTTCTTAACAAAATGAATGCAGTTTTCTTTTTTATTTACTCCATTATATATCATTTTAATCATTTCATTACAGCTCTCATAACCACAAGCACTACAATTAAGATTTTTCTCATTATCTGTATATTTTAACATATCACTAAAAATTTTATTACGTTCTTCGTCACTTGGATCTTTTAAACTTTCCTGTATTTGTTTTGAATAATTTCTTCTAAAATCATCAATATTTAATTTTTTATCAAAATACTGGTCAGTTTTTTGTATGCTTCTCTTAATACCTTTTTTATTATTAATTTCAACAGATTTCATATCATTAAAAAAGTCAGCTATTTCATATGGATCCATACTACAGGTATTTGCTGTTCCAAGATTACATCCATTTGGACAATTTAATATATCAATAATCTGAGGCACTTTCTTGTTTAATTCATAATGCTTTTCAGCTATATCTAAATATTTTACAAATTCATTATGACCTTCAATCTGTCTTATTGTTATATTTTTATTTCTTGCCCATACATTTTCTTTTAAGCCTCCTGGAACACTATATATTTTTCCTAGAGTAGCATCTGGATTTGTAAAATCATATTCTTTATATGAACTTAAATTTATATTGTTGTTCTTCAAATATATAAGTAAATTTTTAAATGTAACATTATATTTTATGTAACCACCAGTATTTGAATCACTAATTTCATCAGACTTAGCAATACATGGTGACAGCATTACAATGTCTTCTACAATTTTTTCATATTTTTTCATATAAATTGCTGCACATAGTGCTGGACTATGTATTGGTGCAAGATAATTCATTAATGAATTTTTATATTTTTCAATATAATTTACTACTACAGGACATGGCTGAGATATGATACTCTTTAAATTATCCTTTTTTATAGCTTTTAAATATGCCCATGTTGTTATATTGCCACCAAAACTTATATCATATATTATAGAAATGCCTTTGGATTTTAAATAGCCAAATAACTTTTTATATTCTGGTATATTTACTACTATGGCTGGTGCTGTAATTACTGCAAACTTCTTTCCCATTTCAAGTTCATGAAAAAATTCCTCAGTGTCATCAATATAATATCGAGCTTCCTTTTCACATACTTCAATACATCTCCCGCACTTAATACATCTTTCATTATCCACTTCAACTTTTGATTCTCCATTAATGGATATTGTCCTATTGGCACCTTCTATAGGGCAGTACCGTATGCATTTATTACATCCTACACATTTTTCTTTATTAGTTTCTATAATATATTTGCTACTCAACGCATATTCCTCCTAGTATACTATTTCCAGGTTGTATTATACCATTATATATGCTTTTTTCCAAGTTCATTAATAATTAACCAAATATTAAAAAACTGGTGGTTACAAAAGATTAAAATAATATAAAAATCAATGCCTATATTATTTCTGACCTTTATTACTCCACCAGCTTCTCAAACATTAAAATTATTCTAAAAATTAATCCTATACTTACATATCTGTAGTTTCAAGAAGATATTCTTTTTTACGCTTTGAAGTCCATATTGTAAATCCTGCATATAATACGGTGAATATTCCACCTATAACATATGATGTATTTATTGATAAACCAAAACCTATTTTTGCATTTAAAATGAATGTTGAAATAATGAATGCATAGAAACATCCTGGAAGTAAAGATATTAAAAAATTCTTTTTTTCTTTATATAAATATATAGTTATCATTGCAAATGCAAATATTGCTATAGTTTGATTACTCCATGCAAAATATCTCCATAAAACATTAAATCCTTCACTATTTAATTTTGCAAAAATTAAAATTGCTATTACAGGCACAAATATACATGTTGTTATAATAATTCTGTTTCTTTTCTTTGACTGATCAATATGAAGAGCATCACCAATCATTAATCTAAGTGAACGTAAAGCTGTATCCCCTGATGTTATTGGTAAAACAATAATTCCAATAATAGCTATCATACCACCAACTGTGCCTAATAAATCTTTTGCAACTATACCTATAACAGCAGCCTGCCCAATTAAATCCTTATCAACTAAATTTAAGTTGTAAACCCCCATAGATGCTGCAGCCCATATCATAGCTATAAAACCTTCAAGAAGCATCATGTTAAAGAATGTCATTCTTCCTTCTCTTTCATTTTGAACTGAACGAGCAATCATTGTTGACTGAGTTGAATGGAAACCTGATACAATACCACATGCAACTGTAACAAAGAATATTGGTAATATAGGAGTTCCTTTTGGATGTGAATTTAAGTGGCTGAAATCAATGTTAGTTAATGGATATCCTTTTACAAATAATCCAATACAAACCCCAACTGCTGATAATAAAAGTATTCCTCCAAATATAGGATAAATTTTACCAATAATTTTATCTATTGGGAATAGAGTTGCTATTAAATAATAAACAAAAATTATTCCATATACTATCCATACAACTGGATTTGATGGTACTGCTTTTTGACCAAGAACCTGTGTTACTGCCAAATCTCCTGGAGTATAAATGAAAACCGCACCAACTAATAACATTAAAAAGCATACAAATACATTATAAACATTATAAATTCCTTTTCCTAAAAACTTTTCAATTAATGCCGGCATCTGCTTTCCTTGTTCTCTCATTGAAATCATACCACTTAGATAGTCATGCATAGCTCCCCCAAGAACACATCCAATTGGTATCATAAGAAATGCTATTGGTCCAAATAAAATACCTTGTATTGGTCCAAGGATTGGTCCAGTTCCTGCAATGTTTAACAGCTGAACCAGACTATTTTTCCATTTATTCATAGGTACATAGTCTACTCCATCTTCCATAAGAACTGCTGGAGTTTTTCTATCATCTGGCCCAAACACTTTTTGAACATAGGCACCATATGCCAAACCTCCTAAAACCAATATTGCCATTCCAATTAAGAATGTTAACATTTAAAATCATCCCCCATAAAATTTTTAATAATTTAATAAAATGTCCGTGTTAATTATATTACTTTATAAATTTTAAAGTCAATATGGTGTATCTTTTGTAAACATATTCATTATTTTTTCTTTTCTATTTTCATAATGCGATTATAATTTTTAGAAATATTAATTATTGACATAAAAAGTCATAATGAGTATAATAAGTTCAAAACCTATTATGTAAATATGTTGATAAGGACAGTAGGCTAAAATTTTATTTTTCAGAGAAAGAATATTTTGCTGTGATTATTCTTAAATATGTTTAGTTGAAAACCACCTTTGAGTGGCTCTAATAAAGCCCGTTTTATCTCGTTACGATAAATTTTAAGTGACCTAATGATAAATTTACATACATTAGGTAATTAGAGTGGAACCACGGATTTTACTTCGTCTCTATATTTATGAGACGAAGTTTTTTATTT
>CAZPRO010000011.1:4827-39138 GCA_964588775.1 uncultured Clostridium sp. | reverse complement strand
GTTTAGAGCATATATACAAATTGTACAGGTTTACTTGAAATATTTCAATTATTTATTTTTAGGCAAAATGAGTTTATTTATATGTTACATGAAAAAATGTACAAAATTATAGTAATATGAAATGTTCTGAATTTATTTTTTGATTTTTTACTTTATATAATATATTTGATTCAAAAACTAATTTTATAAATATTGTTAAATGATGCTTTTGAAAGGTTATTCTGAGAAGTTGTACCTAAGAATACAAAAACATAATAAAATATGTTAAAATAAAAAGGAAATTGTATAAAAATAGATTAAGGGAAGAAGTGAAAAGTTTGACTAAAGGTATAATACTTGCAGGAGGCAGTGGAACAAGACTTTATCCATTAACAATGGTAACATCAAAACAACTGCTGCCTATATATGATAAACCTATGATATATTATCCATTATCTACACTAATGCTTGCAGGAATAAGAGATATACTAATAATATCAACTCCTCAGGATTTATCTAATTTTCAAAGGCTTCTTGGGGATGGCACAAGATATGGGATTAATTTATCATATAAAGTGCAGCCATCACCAGATGGATTAGCACAAGCATTTATTTTAGGAGAAGAATTTATTGGTAAAGATAATTGTGCAATGATTTTAGGAGATAACATATTTCATGGAAATGGACTTACAAAACAGTTAAAGAGAGCTGTAGATAATAATGATGGAGCTACTATATTTGGATATTATGTAGAAGATTCTGAAAGATTTGGTGTAGTTGAATTTGATGACAAAGGTGTGGCTGTATCTTTGGAAGAAAAACCCAAAAAACCAAAGTCAAATTATGCTGTTACTGGTCTCTATTTTTATGACAACAGGGTATGTGAATATGCAAAATCTTTAAAACCATCAGCAAGAGGAGAACTTGAAATTACTGATTTAAATAAAATTTATCTAGAGAAAAAAAAGCTTGATGTTATTACATTAGGGCGTGGATATGGATGGCTTGATACTGGTACTGTTGACAGTCTTGCAGAAGCGTCAGAATATGTGAGAGTAATTGAAAATAGGCAGGGATTAAAAATAGCATGTCTTGAAGAAATTTCTTATAAGAATGGATGGATTGATAGAGAAAAATTACTTGAAAGTGCAGAACAATATGGTAAGAGTCCATATGGAAAGCACTTGAGAAATGTTGCGAATGGGAAAGTTATTTATTAATTGACAATGGACGATTGACAATTAAGGAAAAAAGCTTTCAGCTTTTTATATTTGTTTGTTTAGGATTTTAATTGTTTAAAGTTGATTAATATTTTTTATAAAAATAGCAAATTGTAGTGAGGAGGAAAAAATGAACAATGCAATTACAATTGATAAAACTAAGAAATTCTGTAAGAATTTCAACTGAAATTGTCAATTGTCCGTTGTCAATTGTCCATTGGAATATATGAAGTTAACAGAAACAAAAATTAAAGGTGTATATATTGTTGAACCACAGGTTTTTCAAGATGAAAGAGGATGGTTTATGGAAACTTATTCTGCAAGAAAAACTCCTGAAATTGCCTGCGATTTTGTTCAGGATAATCAGTCATATTCAAAAGGAAAGGGAATACTTCGTGGAATTCATTTTCAAAATGGTGAACATGCACAGGCAAAACTTGTTAGAGTTGTAAGAGGAGCAGTTCTTGATGTTGCAGTTGATTTAAGAAAGGGATCACCTACATATAAGCAGTGGGTTGCAGTTGAACTTTCTTCAGAAAACAAAATGCAGATGTTTATTCCTAGAGGTTTTGGTCATGGTTTTGTAACTTTAAGTGATGATGTAGAGTTTGTTTATAAAACAGATAATTATTATAATCATGAAAGCGACAGAAGTATAAAATTTGATGATCCGGAAATTGGAGTAGAATGGGGAATTGAAAATCCTATACTTTCTGAGAAGGATAAGAATGCACCATATTTAAAAGATAGCGATTGTAGTTTTGAATATAGTTAGGTAGTCAAAGGATAAACGAAAAAATGTTAAGCATTTAGTAAAAAGGCATATCCTTATGACAATGCACCTATGGAATCTTTCCATTCTTGCTTTAAACAAGAAAAAAATAAAAAACTATTTTAAGTATGAAATGCATATTCCCTATTAGGGTGTAGGCAGATTAATCAAGGGGGAAAAATGGGAAAATTAGAAAATGAAATAAAATTTATTTTAAGACAAATAAGTGCGTATATGAGTAATCCTATTTTTAGGAGAGGTGCTAGATATGCAAGAGGACTTGAAAAAAATAAAATTAATGAAAATATGATTTTTTATGAATCATTTCAAGGAAAAGGGTTATTATGTAATCCATATGCAATTTTTAAATATATATTAGAAAATGATAAAAGAAAAAAATATATTCATGTTTGGGCATTGAAGGATATTAATTCAGAAATAAAAGAACAATATAAAAATAATAGAAATGTTATTTTTGTGGAGTTATATAGCAAAAAATACTTTAATTATTTAAGTAAGGCCAAATATCTTATTAATAATGTTACTTTTCATAGTATATTTCAAAAACGTGAAGATCAAATATATATAAATACTTGGCATGGTACACCATTAAAACATTTAGGTAATGATGAAAATACAGCTAAAATAGATGCTGCTAAAAATATGATTAGAAATATGATTAGTTCAGATTACATAATTAATCAAAACCACTTTACAACAGAAGCTATAATTTCAGCATTTGAATTGAATGATGTTTATAAAGGTGAGTTTATAGAAGAGGGATATCCAAGAACTGATTTAATATTAAATACTGATAAAAAAGGTATGATTAACAGAATTGAAGATATTATTGGCACTAATGTTAATAAAAAATTAATTCTTTATGCACCAACATGGAGAGGAAACACTAAAAATGTAGTTAATAATACAGCAAAGATGATTTCAGATATTAATGAGTTAAGGAATGAAGTAGGAGAAGATTATATAATCTTATTAAAACTACATCAACTAGAATATAAATATATAGGAGACTTAAGTAATGTTAAAGATATATATAGTATTCCAGTAGAATGGGATGTAAATGAACTATTAAGTGTAATAGATATTTTGATAACTGATTATTCAAGTATATTTTTTGACTTTTTAGTTACTAGAAAACCTATATTATTCTATATGTATGATAAAGAAAGTTATATTGATAACAGAGGAACATATATAGATGTAACTCAAGAAAATTTTCCAGGACCTATTTCAAGAAATGTTAATGAACTAATAAGAGATATAAAAGACATTGAAAATGTAAAGAAAAAGTATTTAGAAAATTATAATAGATGTATTGAAAAATATTCAGCTAATCAAGATGGAAAAGTAACTGAAAGGATAGTTAATTATATATTTAATAATGAAAAAAATGTTATTACACATAAATGTTATAATCAAGATAAAAAGCATGTATTAATTTATGGTGGAGGGTTTTTTAATAATGGAATAACAACATCATTGTTAAACTTACTTGATAAGGTAGATTATACTAAATATAGTATTACAGTTGTAGAAAGTGATAAAGCAGATTCAAGAGTTTATAATTTAAATAGATTAAATGAAAATGTTAGAATATTATTTAGAAGTAGTCCAATAAATGTAACATTATTAGAAAAAATATTTGAACATTTAGCAATAAGATTTGGAATTGATTCAAAGATTTCTAAGAAGATTTTTCCTAAGAACTTATATTATAGAGAATATAGGAGGTTGTTTGGAAATTTAGAATTTGACATAATGATTGATTTTGCTGGTTATTCATCATTTTGGGATTATATACTGTTAAATAGTAAAAGTAAAGCTAAGAAGTATATATATCAGCATAATAATATGATTAAAGAGTATGAAAAGAGAATTGGTGGAAAATATAAGCATAAGAGTAATTTGGATGTTATATTTAAATTATATAATAAGTTTGATAAGGTTGTTTCTGTATCTGAAGCAACTATGAAATTAAACAAAGATGAATTGTCAAAGTTTACATCAACTGACAATTTTACATATACAAATAATTTAATAGGCTTAAAGGATATTGAGGAAAAATTAAGTAATATTAAATTTTTAAATATAGAAAATAAGCAATATTTAGTAGAAGAAAAATATAAGTCTACAGGTAGATATGAAATTGTATTAAGTCCTAAATTAGATGAACATTATATAAATATAGTTACAGTTGGAAGATTATCTCCTGAAAAAGATCACAGCAAATTAATAGATGCATTTTATATAATTACTCAAAAATTTAATAATATGAGATTGTACATAATTGGAGAAGGGGTATTAAAAGAGGAACTTGAAAGTAAGATAGCAAGATTGAATTTGAAGGATAATGTATTTTTATTAGGTCAAATTAGTAATCCTTTCTATTATATAAAAAATGCAAGTGCATTTGTTTTATCATCTAATCATGAAGGACAGC
Source organism: uncultured Clostridium sp. (assembly GCA_964588775.1). Lineage (GTDB taxonomy): Bacteria > Bacillota > Clostridia > Clostridiales > Clostridiaceae > Clostridium. The sequence continues at coordinate 34,706 of CAZPRO010000011.1, read as the reverse complement.
CTATGGTGTTATTAGAAGCTTTAGCATTGAAACAAAAAGTAGTTGCAACAGATATAGTTGCTAATAGAGGCATATTAAAAGATGGATTGGGAGAATTAGTTGAAAACAGTGTTGATGGATTAGTAAAAGGAATTACAAAAATAGTTAATAACAATATAGTCGAATATACATTTGATCCCGAAGAATATAATAAATTTGTTTTTGAACAAATAGAGAAAGAAATTCTTAATTAAGTAATATTGTTTAGATAATTTAATGCGTTGTGCTCTTTATCAAATTACAATTATTGTGATTTGATAAATGTGCAAAAAAACTTTATAGTTGGCGTTTTAAAAGTTCATCAACATAACCTTTATCCGCAATTATTTTTATTTATGGTTTATTTTCTGTTAATTCAAAAACAGCTAATCTTTAATCAACTTCTGCATAAATTAAAAAGAAATCAGAAACAAAATCATGCTTTTTCCAAATCAACCATAATGGCTTCGCCAACGATGTTTATAGAAATTATCTCAGAATCAGATAATTTGCTATCTGAAATGTTTCTTTTATTCTTTATAGAGGGGGAATAATTTCGTTATAGACATCACCAATTAAAACAAAAACAACTGTAGAAAAGTCTTTTAAATCATCAATTTTTTCAGTATTATAATAAGTGAACTCTAACATTTCAATTATCTCCTTAATTATATTTGTTTTTTTGTTTAATGATATTTTAATTGAGAGATTGATTGTTGTTAGAGTTTATTTATGTAGAATGTTATGATAAAATAATAATGTTTGGGATAATTATGGGTTTTAGAAATAATAAATTCATTTTTGATTTTAATTACTAGAGTTAAATAATAGCAATTGTTACAGATATATATTTTAAGGTGGTTTAATAATGTTATTAGAGTAAAATTAGTCTTCAGGAATGAAAGCTAGGTTAGGTTTTTCTATTGCAACTATAAGTGTACCTGAAATTTTGATAGTTGATGGAGTTTTATCTGTGGGTGATGGAAGATTTAAAAAGAAAAGTGAAAATAAAATGATAGAACTTATTGCATCAGATGCTACAGTTTTGTTTGTATTGCACTCATATAATCAGATAAGAAGATTGTGTACAAAAGTTGTTTGGCTTGAAAAAGGACAGATAAAGATGGTTGGAGGCACTAAAGGTGTATGTGATGCATATGAACAATATTTGTAATATTTAATTGAGGAGGAATAGCAATGAAGAAAGTATTAACATATGGGACATTTGATTTATTACATAAGGGGCATATAAGATTATTAAAAAGAGCTAAGAAATTAGGAGATTATCTTATTGTTGCAATATCATCAGATGAGTTTAATGCTCAAAAGGGGAAAACATCTTATTTTTCTTACGAGGATAGAAAAGAAATATTAGAAGCAATTAAGTATGTTGATCAGGTTATTCCTGAAACTTGTTGGGAGCAAAAAATAGAAGATGTAAGAAAATATAATATAGATACTTTTGTAATGGGAAGTGATTGGGAAGGAAAGTTTGATTTCCTAAAGGAATATTGTGAAGTAGTATACTTACCAAGGACTGAAGGAATTTCAGCTACAAAAATAAAGACGGATTTGAATAAAAAATTATATACAAATTTAAATCAGTTATAATGATTGTGAAATATATTAAAAAGTGTATAAAATTAATAGTACTAATTTTTATATAATGTAGAGTATAAATTGCTTCCAATAAATAAAAAACAATTCTTTTACACTGCTAATTGATTTAGGACAATTTATTGACTATTATTTCAGATTTACTTATGATAGATTACTCATCAGTAATGTTTGATTATAGTATTTTAAAAAAGCCAATAATATTTTATATGTATGACTTATAGGAATACATGAGTCAAATAAGAATATAATTGAAGAAGCTCCAAGGAAAATAACTACAAATCAAGAATAGCTATTTGAAGCTATTAGAAATATTGATAAAGATTTTAAAAGTGTTAAAAGAAAGTATTCAGAATTTTGTGAAAACTACAGTAGAGAAGATAGTGGACACGCTTCTAAAAAATAATTGAAATAATTAATTTTTGTTATTTTATATTTTAGATATAAGGAGTATAGGTAAAAAAATTATTATATAGAATATATGCTGCTATATTTTTTATAAAAACTAAATAAGGCTTGTTGAGCAAATAGTATTTTGTAAATTTAGCATTAGAAATTAGCTTGCCTATTGAAATCAAACTTATATAGTTAGTCAGAGTGTAGCAAGGACATTTTACTTTAATTTTGTTTATTGTTCCTCTTTCTAGGGTGATAATTAGTTCTAGGAAAACTTAATATGTTTTCTAGTCTTGAGAAGAGCAATGTTTATATAACTTAACAGAACATTTAATATTATAAGGAGATATTGTAATGAAATTAAATGAAGCGAGTAAGAAGTTTCAAAATTATAAGAACATATATTTTAATAAAACACATTTTATTATAGCATTAGTACATATTATTATATCTATAAGTTTGGAGAGTAGTGTGTTTACAGATATACAAAAAATATGGATATATAAAAAATACTGGATATTAAGGATTGTAGCGGGTATTATTACAATATTTATGTGGCAGATAGTTGGCTTTGTGGTAAAAAAAGTAAAAGAAAAAGATAAGGATGTTATATTATATTTAAAATATTTTTCTATATACTTTTTTAGTATGTTATTTATATTGATAATAATATGGCCAGGAGAAGTATCTAATACTGATATATATAATTTTTTTAATGCAACTAAAAAAATGGTTTTTCACTATAGATTGAATTATGTAACAAGTTGTATATATATAGTATCAAGTATGATTATTCCAATAATATCAGCATCAGTAATAGCTTTAGTACTTTTTTCATCATTAACGGTTGCTTATATTTTATATTCAACTAATAAATTGTTTAATGGATCAAAAATATCTAATTATATGTTTATTCCATTTTTTATGTTTTCTGTATTGATTAATAATGTGTTTCCAGATAGGGTTCAATTTTTCTCAATATTTTATTTGTTACTATTATCAGATATTTTATTTGTTAAATTACTTAATAAAGAATTAAGTAATTTTAGAGTTATATTATGGGCTTGTTTAACAGGAATATTAGCACAATGGCGTAGTGAAGGTATGATATTATTAATTGCAGTACCTATATTTATATATATTTTTTATAGTAAGACTACGACAATAAAATTATTGATGTTAAGAAGTTTTATATTAATAATAATGTCATTTGCTATTGTTTCGTTACCACAAAAAGTATATGAGTCTGGTTTAGATGACACATCTTTTAATAGCAATAATAACAGAAATTTGCCTACAATAGTAAGTCCATTAATTGATATATTAAAAGACAAAGATGCTAAAGCATTGGATAATGAAAAACTAGAGAAGATTGATAAAGTAGTATCTGTAGAAATATTAAGAGATACACCAGCTAGAATGGATGATGTAAATGCATTATGGTTAGATGGGTGTCTAAGAAAATATAATCAAGAAGAATATGATGATTTTAAGGCTACTTGTAAAGATTTATTTGTAGCAAATTATGATATATATATTAAGTCAAAAGCAAAGCTGTTCTTGAGTGCTTCAGGTATAAAGAATAGGGGAATATTATGTTCGTGTAACATATTTGAAATAGAAAGATGGACTAAATTTCAACAGAAAACACTTATGTTTAACAATAAAATACCTAATTTAAGGAAGGTTGTTATATCTGCATTGGAATGTCATAGATATAATCATTGGAAAGAAAATACTTGGTTGTCTGCTATTATGTATAATATATTAATTCCTGTATTTGGAGTTATAATTATTTTTTTTGGAGCAATAAAAAAAAGAAATATGTATTTTTTTATTTGTGCAGGCATGATTTTAGCACAGACATTAGCTCTCTTTTTAACAGCACCTACTAATTATTTTAAGTATTATCTGTCAATTTTTATGTTTAGTTGGTTTTTAATTATGTTATTTATTCTAAGTGCTATTTATAATAAAACTACTAATGATAAAGTTCAGCTTTATAAAGAAACAAAATAATAGCACTAATTCATAGTTTAAATTTATAGTAAGGAATTAATGATGATGAGAAATATATTAAAACAAGGTATAAAATTTATCTTTATATCTGGTATGGGATTTTTAATAGACTTTTTTGTATTCTGCTTTTTAACAAAATTTTTAAATATACAAATAGTATATGCTAATGTTATATCAGCTATTCCAGCAACTACATATGTATTTTTTGTGTCAATTAAGAATGTATTTAAAAAGAAAAAATCAAAAGTAAGTATTAAGCAAAAATATCTAATATATTTTACTTATCAGATTATCTTAGTAGTATCAGTATCAGTGTTGGCACAAATAATATATAATAATATTATAGAGATGATTAATACAACTATAGTAATCAATAATATTAAAATATTAGTAAAAATGTTAATAACACCAATTACAATGACGTGTAACTTTTTTGTTATGAAAATTTTAAGTGAAAAACTATAAGGAGGAAATATGGAAAGAATATTATTATTTATTCCAGGATATAATTGTGAAAAACAAATTACTCGTGTATTAGGGCAAATTGATGAATCAATAATTAAATATGTGAATGAAATTATAATGATAAATAATATAAGCATAGATGATACAGAAAAAAAGGTTTCAGAATTCATAAAAGAAAATCCTAATATACCTTTAAAGTTATTAAGAAATGATGAGAACTATGGGCTAGGTGGTTCGCATAAGATAGCTTTTAAATATGCAGTTAAAAATAACTTCGATTATGTAATAGTATTGCATGGAGATGATCAAGGAAATATTCAAGATTTATTACCTATTTTAAAAGAAAAAGTATATAAACAATATGATTGTTGTTTAGGTGCTAGATTTATGAAAGGTTCTAGACTACAAGGGTATTCAAAATTTAGAACTTTTGGAAATAGAGTTTATAATATTCTATTTTCTATAGTAGTAAAAAGAAAAATATATGATTTAGGATCAGGATTAAATTTATATAATGTTAATATGTTAAAGAATGAATTCTATATAAAATTTCCAGACAAACTTACATTTAATTATTGTATGATATTGGCAAGTGATTATTATAAGCATAATATAAAGTTCTTTCCTATTTTATGGAAGGAAGATGATCAGGTGTCAAATGTAAAAATGGTTAATCAAGCAATAAATGTTTTGAAAATGCTGTTAAAATATTTTATGAATAGGAAAAAGTTTATATGTTCTGAGTTAAGGGAAGATCCTAAAGAAGATTATACTGCTGAAATTATTTGCGAAAGCAGACAAATGTTATGAAAACAAAAAAAGTAAATTATAAAATTATAAACATTATATTCATAATACTAGCATTTTTATTTTTTATAAATTCAATATTACATAGTAATTTAGTTGTAGATTATTTTAAAAATATAGATATAGTATTATTTTCTATTACAATAATATTATTTGTTTGTATTCACATATTAAAGATATTAAGACTATATGTTATTTTATTAGAAGAAAAAATATCTATAAAAAGATTTATTCGCATTTATATAAAAACAACATTTGTGAATATAGCACTTCCATTAAAGATGGGAGAATTATTTAGGTTTTATTCTTATAGTGAAGAAACTAAAAATTATAAAATTGGTTTTTTTGCTATTATTGTAGAAAGATTTTTAGATACATGTGCATTATTATTATTTATTATGCCTATTCAAGCATTTTATTTAAAAAAAATTTCTATAATAAGTATTTTATTAATTATGTTTATAGTTTGCGGTTTTGTTAGTTATAATATATTTGATCCAATATATAGGTATATTAATAAATTTTTGATTTTAAATTCTAAATCGAGAAAATCATTAAAAATACTAAAGTTTTTAGAAGAAAGTAATTGTTGTTATGTTGATTGTAAAAGACTTATACAAGGAAGATTTCTTTTGGTATTTTGTTTGTCTTTTTTTGCATGGTCATTAGAGTATATTTTTGTATATGGTGCTGCTAAGATGTTGAAAAAAAAATGCTCATTAGAGATATTTAATACATATATAAACTCGGCATTTAATGGGCAATTTAATATTATATATACTTTTTATACATTAATGGGATTAATTTCGTTTGGAATAATACTGTTTGTAATATATATAAAAAGAATAAAGAGAGGGGGTAAAAGTTAATGATATCTAGAATATATGTTGTATATGATAATAGTCTTGAGCCATGTTATGATGTTAAAAATATTATAGGAGAAAAGAGTTTTGGAGAAGTAATTTATAAAAGGAAAACATTAAGAGATAGATTATTTGAAGTTATTAATAAATATAGTTTTATTAGTAGAATTATTAAAATTAATAATGAACTTGATTGGCATAAGTGTGAAAGTATTATCTCTAATTCAAATAAAGAAACAAAAATATTTCATTTGTTTTCAGAATATGTAATAAAAGATGAAAATGAATTCGATTTAATTATACAGAAGATGCAGTATGTTAAAGAAAATATTTTAATAATTGATAATGATGAAATTATTGGAATAATATTTGACAATACAGAAGCTTATATTAAGTATTTAAAGAATACAGTTATGCTAAGAAATAGTAAGTTAGCTTGTAATGAAATAGAAACTTCTACTATGCAGACTAAGGCTTTTTTTGGATTAAACAATTTGAGTAATTTCTTGCAATATATAACAGGTGGATTTGATGCAAGATTTTTTAATTCTTTAAGTGGTGATGAATATATTGTTACAAAATCTTCCACTAATAAAGATAAGATAAAAAGTGAATATATGTTTTACTATTTAATACCAGATGAAATGAAGAAATGGTTTGTAATTCCTTATAATTATACAGAAACAGATACAACAGCAAGTTACACTATGGAGAGGCTTCATATGACAGATGTAGCTATAAGATGGGTACATGGGGCTATTGCAATAGATGAATTTGAAAAATTATTAAAGAGAATATTTTACTTTATTGATTCAAGAAAAGAAAAGCCTATATCTAAAGAAGAGTATGAAAATGTAAGTAACAAATTATATATAAATAAGTTAAAGCAGCGTATAGAAAGTTTAAAGAATCATGAAAAGTACTTCTATTTTGAACAATATATAAAAGTTGGTACTAAATATAATGACATTGATGAAATAATAAATAAATATATTTTGCTTTATAATAAATTTGTAAAATCATCAACACCAGAATATAAAAGTGTAATAGGGCATGGTGATTTATGTTTTTCAAATATGTTATATAATAAAGAAACTGCTACATTAAAATTAATTGATACAAAAGGAGCTCAAAAAGAAGAAGATATATGGACTAATCCATACTATGATATTGCTAAATTATCACATTCTATTTGTGGTAAATATGATTTTTTTAATAATGGAATGTATGAAATAAAAATGGATCTTGATTTAAAGTTTGAATTAACAATAGATTTTGATAATAGTGAGTATATAAACATATTTAAGAAGTATCTTAAAAAGTCAGGGTATGATTATAATATGATACGTATATTAGAATCATCATTATTTTTATCTATGCTGCCATTACATATGGACTTTCCACAAAAAGTGTTCGGATTTTTATTAAATGCAATTAACATATTAGAGGAGATAGAGAGTAATGTTTAAAAATATGACATTTATATTTGATATTGATGGGACTATTTGTCCTATAAAAAAGAAGGAAGAGAAATATGAAGATTTAATTCCATATAAAGAGATGTTAGAAAAACTAAATTATTATCATAAGAATGGTGCTAAAATAGTTCTATTTACATCACGTAATATGAATTCTTATGGTGGGAATTTAGGATTGATTAATAAGAATACAGCAAAAATATTATTAGATTGGTTAGATAAATGGGAAATTCCATATGATGAAATTGTATATGGTAAACCATGGCCTGGGCATAAAGGTTTTTATGTAGATGATCGTTCTGTAAGACCAGATGAATTTTTGAATTATTCTCCAGATCAATTGGAGGAAATATGCAGAAAATCAAGATGCTATTAAGTGTGTAAGGAGAAAAATATGAAAAACTTAGATATTGTTATAACTATGGCTGGATTAGGAAGTAGATTTAGAAAAGCTGGATATAATGTTCCTAAATATATGATAGAGGTAAATGAAAAATCACTATTTGAATGGTCTATGATTAGCTTAGAAGGTTTTAAAGATAATGTAAATAAATATATATTTATAGCTATGAAAGATGAAAAGGAAGATGTGAAAACATTTATTTTAGATAAATGTTTTAGTATGGGAATAAAAAATATTGAGGTTATTTTACTAGATTATTTAACTGATGGACAGGCAACTACTGCAATGTTAGCTAATAAATTTTGTGATAAGAATAATCAATTATTGATATATAACATTGATACATATGTTGAAAAGAATGAAATGAATTATAATCAGTTAAAAGGTGATGGATTTATACCATGTTTTACAGCCGATGGAACACATTGGAGTTTTGTGAAAGTGTCTGAAGATGGGTCAGTTATAGAGGTTAAGGAAAAAGAAAGAATATCAGATAACTGTACTTTAGGAGCATATTATTTTAAAAGTTTTAAATTATATGAAACTCTATATAAAGAATTCTATAGTGATAGTAAAAATTTGGTTAATGGAGAGAAATATATAGCACCCCTATATAATTATTTAATAGATAAAGGTGGAAAGGTATTTATTTCAAATATTAGTTATGATAAAGTGCATGTTTTAGGAACTCCAGAGGAATTAGAAAGCTTTAAAAATAATTAGGTTAAAGTGTTACCAAAATGCTTGACCACGATATTTTTATTGGGGGATATTTTTATGAACACAAGTATAGAATTGTGGAGATTTTTATTTACAATAATGGTATGTCTACTTCATTTTAATAGTACTTATTTTAGTCGTAAGTCTTATTTTAGTGGGGGATATATAGCAGTAGAGTTTTTCTTTATTTTATCAGGATTTTTATTAATGAATTCTGCTGAAAGAAAAGGTAGCAAGCAAAGTGCTTTAACTTATACTATTCGCAAAATGAAGGGTTTTTATCCACATTACATATTTTCTCTTAGTATTATATTTATTTATAAAATGGTAGAAGAAAGAGAAACTTTATTTGGAATTCTAAAAAAGATGGTGCAAGTTTTTTGGGAAGTTACTATGTTACATATGTCAGGAATAAAATATAGTAAATTATATAATTATATTACATGGTATATATCTGTTTTGATTATTGTAGGATATATTATATATTATTTAGTATGTAATTATAGAAAGATTTTTATTGAGTTGATTGCTCCAGTTGCAATTTTGCTTATATATGGATATTATTCATTTAATATAGGATATATGGATGTTTGGATTCCTAAGCTTTTTGGAGTTAGGATTTGTTTACTTAGAGGATTTGCTGGAATGAGTTTGGGGTGTTTATGCTATAGCATATATAAAAGAAATAAACAACGTGTTTTTACTAAAGCTATGTTTAATATGTTGAATATTATTAAAATATTTAGTTTTTGTTTTGTGATAGTATTTGCAGCACTTAGAGGTCGTACTCAATATGATTTTATATTAATAGTGGCTTTATCTGTTGGTGTTACAATATCTTTTTTAACAAACAGTTCAAAGAGCCAGCCTATAGAGAATATATTGCTTTTTTTAGGAAAATTGAGTTATCCTATTTATCTTAATCATGAATTGTTAAAAATATTGTTTGCAAAATATATACCAGGTAAAGGACATAGTATGTTTTTGGTATTTATACTAGTTACTATAGTATATTCGTATATAACTGATAAAATTGTGAAAGCATTTAATTCGAGTTTGTTAAAAAGTAAATTATACATGAAAATAGAAAAAGCATTTGAAAAGTCAAAAGAAGACGTTTAATGTAAAATACAGATGGTATTATTTGGTTTCAGCTTTTTGACTGTTGTAGTGTTAAAATTTTCTGTTTTTGAAAGCACATCAAACAAGTATATTAAATACTTTTCTACTGCTAAGCCATTGGCTTTAGCCGTTTCTACGACACTATAGATTATTGCACTTGATCTTGCACCTTTAGGAGTATTTGAAAATAGCCAGTTTTTTCTGCCTATTACAAATAATTTTACAGCACGTTCTGCTGCATTATTATCTATATCCAAGCTACCATCTGTAAAAAAAGTTTTCATAGTTGGTAATAATTTTTGAGTATAACTTAAAGCTTTTCCCAGTGCACTTGCAGGAAGGGCATCAGGTATTTCAGTATCAACATATTTTTGATGCTTACGAAAATTAAATGTTTAAGTCTAAAAATATATTAGCTAAATTATTACTTATCACAATGTGTGCAAGTTTTTTTGAAAACATATGTGCATATGCAAATGAAAAAGAAAAAACTATAGTAGAAGATGATGTTAAAAAACAGAAGGTATTATGGTCAATTTATATTATTTGAAATGTGTTTTCCTAAAAAACTCTAACAATAATCAATCATATTAATTAAAATATAATTAACAAAAAAACAAATATAATAAGAAGATGATTGAAATGTTAGAGTTCACTTATTATAATACTGAAAAAATTGATAATTTAAAGGTGGGTAGCAATCCAATTTCAACGTGCCTCAAGGTACTAAACCAGTAATATGTCCTTCTAGGGCTAGAACAAATTACCCGTTTTACGGGTAGTTATGATTTTAAGTCATTAAATTGTGATAGAAGGTTATCTATATTTTGTTGGTTTTTATTCATTTCTTCAAAGAATTCATCATTATCAATATAATGAATTGTTGGTTTTGAATGATTATATTTAAATACATTTTCTAAAGTAGTAACTTTAACTTTAAATTTATCTTTTATATTATCCCAAAGTGCTAATCCTTGAGAGTTATTGATCAGAATAAAGCTTGTTCCATTATTGTCAAACATTTCAGGGTGAAGTTTATTTATGCCCCAGAAATCTCCTATAGTTATATCTCCTGCTCTATTAGTATGTGTAAATTTACAATTCACACAACTTTGGCGTGTTATAATGTCATTAGCAAAAGCACGAAAGTAATTGTTTGAACGATTTTTTACACTTAAAGATTTTCTATCTTTAAAATCAATTATCATAGCTGTTTGATGAGCAAGCCACCCGTTTTTCTTTTGACGGAAGGTAATATTAGTTATTTTTGAATTAAACTTATTTTCTAAGTGATTAACATATTTTTTGAATACTTTAGCAGATGGTACGGAATGACATAGGATTTCACAAATAAATAAGGAAGTATATTCCTTATTTAAGAATGCACGTAATGCTGAACATTCACATGGAAGCCCTGAAAATAATACATATTTTCCTTCATCTAATAATTTTTTTATATCAGAGTAAACATTATTTAGATTACTTTTTGCATATTTAGAGCCATAGAATTTTTTTACATCATCCATTGTAGAAGCTATTTTTGTTATTATATTCATATCATTGTCATAACAAGCACCAGCAACATACCCATTATTATTAATAATATATGAACAAAGCTCAGGAAATATGCTTCCGGATGAACTTTTCATTCTTGTATCTAAGTTTTTATTATAAGCTGCAAATGCTAATGGATATTTATTTTCAAATTTGATAATTTTAGGATTAAGAATTACACAGCTTTTTTTACATAATGAACAATTAATACATTTATTAGAATCATATATTGGATAGAAGAAACCTTTCTTATCTTCGACCATTGTTATTGCATTAACAGGGCATATTTCTTTACAAGAGTAACATCCGCAGCATTGACTTTTTAAAATATTAGTCGGACATTTTACTGTTTCATCTATTTCTTTATGAATTCCACATATTTCATTTATTAGACAATATAATTCTTCCTTTTCTGTACTAAGTTTTTTATGTAATACATGTGAATTTTTAATAGAAAATGAAGATATATCTTTATAATTTGAAATAGTATTAATGATGTTATTTTCCAAATTAAATCGTTTCAGAAGTTGAACTCCATAATCATTACAATCATTATTAAGATATATAAAAGGTTTTTTATATATTAATAATAATATTAAACAGCATATATTATCAGTAATAATATATTTTGAATTTTTTATTGAATTTAGGTAATTACTTGGAGAGGTTATTTTATTTTTTATAATATTGCATTTTAAACCTGAAGTACGAACAGGTGTAATAACAGGAATATTAATCTGTTTTATTATATGGGCTGCTAAATTTAATGAGTTCTTGTTTGTTAAATGGGTAAATACAAAGTTTTTAATTTTCAATTTATCAAGAAGTTTAGTTTCATATTTTGCATATTCATTTTTTCTCAGTAATAATGTAAAATTATCTTTTTCAAAATAGAAACTGTAAATATTAGGAATACTTTGATTGGCAGAAGATAATAAATCAGAAACAGTTTGCTTTATTTTTGTAATTACATTTATATTAGGTCCAGCAATAAAAAGTAACTCAGAATTATCTATTTCATGTATAAGAGATTTGTTGTTTGAGATTGATTTGTAATTTTTGATATTGATAGTATTTCTGGATAAAAGAATACGTTTAAATATTGGAAGTGGATTAAAATATTTTAAATCAATAATATTTAAGCAGATATCATTTTTAGATAGATGATCCTGTAATGCCCAAAGATTAATATAGTCATAAGAATTATAATAAGATAAACATGTAATTAGATTTATTTTCACTTGTTTAATGCTCCTTTTACTATTATGATAGAGTAAGTTCCTTAATAAAATTATAGTTTATTAGGGAACTATTTTCAATTTTTATTCATTAGCTGACTTATAAATATAAGCACATAAAATTGGAGTACATGACATAATAGGAGTTAGTGTAGAAGTGTAGACACAGACAGGTAGTTTGTTTTATGATATAATAAAACAAATAATGGAAGTGTTTACAGGTGGGAAGAAAAGTAATATATTATTAAACAATCTGCTTAGAAAAACTAAACAATGTGTCTGCTATATTGACATAGGTCCAATATGATATAATTTAAATATTGTGCTATACTTAATAATGAACAATTTTTGGTATATGTAAAAAATATTGTAAAAAGTGATGAAAGGTAAAGAGTAGAAATGAAAAAAATAGGTAAATATTTACAAAAGATAAAGAACATATTATTTATGACAAGTTATTTCAAACATTATTATTATTCAAAAATAAATGATAATGAAATTCTACTAGAGTCTAAAAATGGAAAAGACCTAGCAGGTAATATTCTTGGAATATTATTAGAACTTGTAAATGAAGATTATAATAATTATAAAATATATCTTTCTGTATCAAAGGACAAAAGAGAATCAATAGAAAAAGTATTAATTAAGGCTGGAATAAAATTAAGTAGAATACATATTATAAGCACAGATACAAGGATTTATTATAAGCATTTGGCAGTATCAAAATATTTATTTACAGACACATCTTTTCCACGTTCTTATGTAAAAAAAGAGGGACAAATAATTGTTAATACATGGCATGGAACACCTTTGAAGAAAATGGGAAGAGATGTAGGTAATCGAGTTTATGCTATGGGAAATGTTCAAAGAAACCTATTGTATGCAGATTATCTTATTTATCCTAATGACTATATGAAAGAAAAAATGGTCCATGCATATGGACTTGAAGGAATATACCAAGGAACAATATTATGTGAGGGATATCCACGTAATTCAGTATTTTTTAATGTTGAAAATGGACATGAAATACGAAAGGAACTAAATTTGGAAAATATGCAGGTAATAATGTATATGCCAACATGGAGGGGTACATTAACTGAAAAAAATACAGAACATCTTTTAGCTATTACAGAATACTATTTTTATCAGTTAGATAATAAGTTAAATGATAATCAAGTATTTTATGTAAAAATGCATCCGTTTGTAGATGGTATAATTGATTTTTCAAAATATAAACATATAAAAAAATATCCATCACAATATGATACATATTTATTCTTAAATATGTGTGATTGCCTTGTGACTGATTATTCAAGTGTATTTTATGATTATGCTAATAGTCATAAAAAAATTATTCTATTTGCATATGATGAGACAGAATATTTATCTGAAAGAGGAATATATGGTGAATTAAGTGATCTTCCTTTTCCAATTGTGAAAAAGGTTGATGATTTGGTTAACGAAATTAATAGTGATAAAAATTATGATGATACAGAATTTATAAAAAGATATTGTACATATGATGCACCATATGCAGCTAAGAGAATATGCAGTCATGTTATAAAAGGTGAAAAAGTATGTAAAGAAGAAAAAATATTGGGAAAACAAAAAAATGTAATGATTTATGGATCAGCATTAGCACAAAATGGTCTTACTACATCATTAATAAATTTGTTAGAAGGTATAGATCTGGGAGAGCGAAATTATATTATTACTTTTAGGCAAAGTGCTTTGAAAAAGAATTTTCAACGTATTGAGAAAATTAATAAACATGCTGGAATTGTACCAATGGCAAGTGAAAATGATATGTCCATATTAGAAGCAGCAGCATATGTTCTTTATTTTAAAATGAATAAACAAAGTGGATTTATAAAGAAATATTTAGACAGAATGTATAAAAGAGAATTAGTTAAACATTTTGGTGGAATACATATAGATTATATGATTCAATTTGCAGGATATGAAAAAAATATAATTAATTTATTTCAAAGATTTGAAGGAAAAAGAATTATATATGTTCATAATGATATGGTTCAAGAAATTAAAACTAGAAATAATCAACACTATTTAACATTAAAAAATGCTTATAGAGAATATGATAAAGTTGCTGTAGTAACTGAGGATTTAATTCCATCTACGTATTCTATAAGTGGAAGAAAGGATAATATATGTATAGTTAATAATTGTAATGATTATTTAGGCATAAGAAGAAAAGCAGAAATGGAATTGGAATTTGAAAAAGCAACAAAATGTAATGTTTCTTATGATAAAGTTATAGAATTATTAAATAGTAATAAGAAAAAGATTATAAGTATTGGTCGTTTTTCACCAGAAAAAAATCATAAAATGCTTATGAAGGCATATGAGAAGTTTGCAGATAGATACAAGGAATCATGTTTATTTATTATTGGTGGGCATGGTGTATTAGCAAAAGAAACAATGGATTATGCAAATGAATCAAAGACTGATATAGTGATAATAAAATCATTAAGTAATCCTATGCCTTTACTAAAAAAATGTGATTTATTTATCCTTCCATCATCATATGAAGGATTAGGATTGACTCTTTTAGAAGCAGATACTTTAGGAATTCCTACAGTTGCAACTGATATAGTTGGTCCAAGAGGGTTTGTAAAACAATATGGAGGAAATTTAATAAAGGTAAGTGAAAAAGCAATGACAAAAGCAATGAATGATTTTATGGAAGGTAAAATTAAAGCAATGAATGTAGACTATGAAGAATACAATAAGAATGCATTAAGGCAGTTTGAAGCATTGTTTTAAGAAATGAAATTTATTTGTACTATAGGTTAATTATTGGAGGAATAATATATGAAAATAGGCATAATTACTTTTAATAGTGCTCATAATTATGGTGCAGTTCTGCAAGCCTGGGCATTTCAGGAGTATTTAAAAGCATTAGGACATGAAGTTGAAATAATAAATTTTAGAATAAAAGCTATAGATTCTTTATATGCATTATTTAAACCACGTAATGTGTTTAAAAATGAAAGCCTTAATAAAATTGTGTGGAAAATCCAGTATTTAAAAAAGAGAAAAAATGAACCAAATAAAGCACGAAAATATTATATGTTTGAAAAATTTATTAATAATGATTTGAATACTACTAAAGTATATAAAACTTTTAAGGAATTGAAAGAGGCAAATTTAGATTATGATATTTTAATAGCTGGAAGTGACCAAATATGGAATGGGAATTTTACAAGAGGAATAAACCCTGCTTATTTCTTAGCATTTGGTTCACCAAACGCTAAAAGAATCACATATGCAGCAAGTATAGGACGTGATTGTTTAGAAGAAGAAGAAAAATTTTTATTTGAGCATTATTTAAAAAATATTGATTATATTTCAGTAAGAGAAGAAAATGCTAAAAATCAAATATCAGGTCTTACTGATAAACCAGTGTCTGTAGTTTTAGATCCAACATTATTATTAGATAGTGATAAGTATAAGAAATTGAAGAAGAGCACTGGAATAAAGACAAAATATATATATGTACATAATGTTCATCTAAAGAGAATTGATGAAAGATTGAACAGAGTTGTAGAAGAAATGTCTAAAAGACTCAACTTACCTGTTATTCAAAATCATGATGATTATGATTATTCCAATGAATTGAAGAAATTTAGTAATGGAAGTCCGTCAGAATTTTTAGGATACATTGCAGATGCAGAATATGTTATAACAAATTCATTTCATGCAACAGTTTTTTCTATAATATTCAATAGAAATTTTATTACAGTACCACATTTTAAAAATCCAGATAGAATGAAACATTTACTTGGGTCATTAGGGATTGAAAATCATTTAATCGAAGATTCTAATTTGATTCCTGATAATCTAAATGATCTTAATATTAACTATGAAAATGTACAAAAGCTTCATGAGGAATTAAAAAAAGATTCTATAAAATTCTTAAACGATGCATTGAATGGTGAGAAAACAGTGGATGGTAAAAAAATACTTGGTACATATTTGCACAGCAAAGACCGTTCATTATGTTGTGGATGTAATGTGTGTGAAGAAATATGTCCTCATAAAGCAATAACTATGAAAATTGATAATGAAGGCTTTATGTATCCTTATATAGATACAAATTTATGTACATCATGTGGATTATGTGAGAAACAATGTATATATAATAATAATATAGAATTTACAGAAGACTTTCATGGAAAAGTTTTTTTAGCTGCTAATACAAATAAAGAGATGAGGATGATAAGCTCAGAAGCTGGTATTATAGAAGAAATGTTTAAAAAAACAATTGAAGAAAATGGTGTGGTTATAGGACAGAAATTTACTTCTGATTATAAATGCAAGTATGAAGTTATAACAAATAAGGGGTCATTAGATTTAATTAAAGGAGATATTTTGATTCAAGCAGATTCAAAAGGAATAAAAGATACTATAAAAAAGTATATTGAAGAAGGAAAAAAAGTATTATTCTCTGCAACTCCTTGTGAAATTGAGGCCTTAAAAATATTTTTAGGTAAAAAATATGATAACTTAATAACTATAACAACTAATTGTTTAGGAGCAGGGTCCCCTAAATTATTCAATAAATATTTAGATGGATTAGAGATAAAATATAAAAGCAGTATAATCAAATATGATTTTAAAAATAAGTTCAGAGGCTGGGAAAATAATTATACAATAGCTGAATTTAATTCAGGAGAATTATATTTAGAATCTACTGAAAAGGATGCATATAATAAAGCATACATTAATGGTTTTGTGCAAAGACCTAGTTGTTATTCTTGTAATTTTGTAAAAGAAGCAAATAAAATAGCAGATGTTACACTTGGAATGATAACAAACAA
The DNA here is from genome assembly GCA_964588775.1 of uncultured Clostridium sp. Classification (GTDB taxonomy): domain Bacteria; phylum Bacillota; class Clostridia; order Clostridiales; family Clostridiaceae; genus Clostridium. The sequence continues at coordinate 17,165 of CAZPRO010000011.1, read as the reverse complement.
AGAAAAATTGGATGCTGATATTTTAACAGAAGAAGGACTTGCATTTGTATGTATTAACACAAGTAAAGGAAATATGTTGTGGAATAAGGTTCAGGATAAATATAACATTAAAGAAATATGTTATGAAAACCTAGGCCAATTTGTAAGAAATAATGATATTTGTCTGTTGTTAGAGAGAGATAAAATATTTAATAATATGAATATATTAGAATCAGAGCAGTTTATTAAATCATTAAATTTTTTATTAAGTTGCTATGAGAAAATAGATTAATATGAAGGGAGAGATTAGATGAAAAAAGTATTAACTTATGGTACATTTGACTTACTTCATAAAGGCCATATAAGATTATTAAAGAGGGCAAAAGAATTAGGTGATTATCTTATAGTAGCAATATCCAATGATGAATTTAATAGTTTAAAAGGTAAGCAGTCATATTTTAAATATGAAGAAAGAAAAGAAATATTAGAATCAATAAGATATGTTGATGAAGTAATTGAAGAAAATTGTTGGGGTCAAAAAGTAGAGGATGTAAAAAATAATAATATTGATATATTTGTAATGGGAGATGATTGGAAAGGAAAATTTGATTTCCTTAACGAATACTGTAAAGTAGTGTATTTACCAAGAACTGAAGGTATTTCAGCAACGAAAATAAAATTAGATTTAAATAATATAGATTATTTAAATCGTAATAAGTAAGTATGATAAAAAAAATATTAAAATTAATAATCCTTACATATTACAATATAATATATTATATTATGCCTATAGATAAAGATACAATAATTTTCGAAAGTAGTGTAGGAAATAATTATTCAGGGAATCCTAGAGCTGTTTATGAAGAAATGGTTAAGTGTGGATTGGATAAGAGATATAAATGTGTATGGGTGTTAAAAAATACAAATGCATTTATACCTGGAAAAAACAAAAAAGTTAAAAGGTTGTATTTAAAATATTTTTACTATATGGCCGTTTCGAAATATTGGATTTGTGATTCCAGACAACCTATATATTTGAAAAAGAAAAAGGGAAATATTTATATACAGACATGGCATGGAACACCACTAAAAAAAATAGGATTAGATATGAATTTTGTTAATATGGCTACTGATAAAGATATAAAAATATATGGAGAAAATTTTAAAATTGATTCAAGTAAATGGGATTACTTAATTTCCCAAAATGAATATTCAAGCAATATATTCAGAAGATGTTTTGCATTTGATAAGATAATGTTGGAGATTGGATATCCTAGAAATGATATATTATTTTCTCAAGATAATAATTTAATAGAAGAAGTAAGAAAGAAATTAAATATAGATAATACAAAAAAAGTAATATTGTATGCACCTACATGGAGAGATAATAAATATAAGAAAGATGGGACATATGAATTTACTATACCAATAGATTTGAATGAATTTGTAAAAAGATTTAGTGATAAATACATCTTGTTATTGAAGCCGCATTATTTAGTATGTGATAAAATAGATGTAAGCAAATATAATCAATCAGTAAAAATGTGTACAAATGAATGCGATATTCAAGAACTGTACTTAATTTCAGACATATTAATAACAGATTATTCTTCTGTTATGTTTGATTATAGTATTTTGAAAAGACCAATTATTTTTTATATATATGATTTTAATGAATATAAATCGCAAGCAAGGGAATTATATTTTGATATGTTTTCAGAAATTCCTGGTCCAGTTGTTAAGAACAATTATGAATTGTTTAGTGTGATAGAAAATATAAAAAATATATCTAACGATTTTGAAGAAAAATATAAACAATTTTGTAACAAGTATAATAGAATTGATAATGGAAATGCATCAAAAAAAATTATTGATATAATGGTAAGGCACAACAAATAGATATATGGAGAAAATAGATGAAGAATATATTATATATAGTTTATGCATATCTGTTTAAGATTTATAGTGTTTTAAGAATAAATAAAAAAAAGACTACCTTTATTGGAACACATGATATGAGTATTAATGGAAATATAATGGCGATGTATAAAAAGATTATGGAACAAAAAAGTGATTCTATATGTAAATTTATTACTAAGGATGATATATATAATGAGAATATAGTATTAAAGATATTTTATAGTATTAGATTTTTATTTGTAACTTCTTTTAATTTGGCAACATCTAAATATATTTTTTTGGATAATACTTTTTTACCAATGGCATACATTAAATTTAAACCTGAAGTAAAAGTGGTTCAATTATGGCATGGATGTAATACAATAAAAAAGTTTGGACAGTTGAGTAATACAGGAAAATTAAAAGAACTTGAAAATAAGATTTCTGAAAAATATACACATGTAATTGTGAGTTCATTTAAAGTTATTGATTTACATCAACAAGCATTTGGAATTAAAAGAGAAAAAATATTTCCATTAGGTTTGCCTAATTTAGATATTTTTTTTAACAATAAAAAAATAGAAGAAGAAAAAAAGATATTTTTTGAACAATATCCAAATTTAAAGAATAAAAAGATTATTATGTATGCACCTACATTCAGGGACAATGTTGATGAATTTGATGAAAATATGAATTTGCAAGAAGTTGTTGATAATCTTTCACAAGATTATGTTATTATTAATAGATTTCATCCTCATGTAGCAAGGAATTATAGAAAAATTGAGGGTAATAATGTAATTGATATGTCTCACTATGAAGATCTTACAAGATTATTGATTATAACAGATATTTTAATTTCAGATTATTCATCAATAGTATTTGATTATGCATTATTAAAGAAACCAATTATTTTTTATGCATATGATAAGTATGAATATGAAAATAATATAAGGGGTTTTTATTGTGATTATAATAAGATTGCAATAAAATATGCAAAAAATAAAAAAGAACTGATAGCTTTTATAAAGGATATTGAGGATAATGGAATATTACTAAATATTGATGAATGGATTGATTACAAAGATAGTAACTCAACTCAAAGGATATATGAAAAAATATATAGTAAAGCATAAGCGATGGAATACATACCGTATTTACTAAAAATGAGCTGTTACAATGTAAACATCAAAAAAACACCATTACAAATATTAACAACAATTCTAATTAGTTATAATTTTTATGTCTTTTCTAGTAAATGTAGAATTTAAAAAAATATTTTATTAAAAAATCTGAAAAGCTACTTAAATAGTAATGATAGTAAATAGATTAAATGATAGGGAGTTGCCTGTTATATAAATGGTAAAAATGAACTATATTATAGTAATTTACTTGAAAAGTATTATTTTTCTTTGGAAAAATAATACTATAATGTTATAGAAACATATGGTTTTATATAAAAGAATTATGATATAATAATTTATGTAGAATAAAATAGTAAAAAGTAAATCGATTATTATGGACAAAGAGATAATATATTAAGATTCAAATATAAAATTGAGTTATTAAATAAGGAGACTAGTTATGAAGAATCAAGTATAAATTACTGACTTGTAGACTTGATTGAAATAAGTTTCAGGAACTGTTAAGTTCTGGCTCAGATAATGTAGTGGTGATACACTCCTTAAGTAGTTGAACTATAGAAAAATAATCTAAAGTCCACAGTATCTGAAGGTATTATAATCACAAATTAGAAAGAAAGGAAAAGTATGATTAATAGTTTCTATAAAATATAATAATCATACAAGAAACATATGAAAAATATAGCTATAAAATTAGAGAATGTTGGAATAACATTCTTTAAAACTAAGCAAAAAATAAGTTCTTTAAAAGAATTTATAATAAAAAGAGTAAATAGAAAAATTGAATATGAAACTTTTGAAGCGTTAAAGAATATAAATCTGACTATATATAAAGGAGAAGTAGTTGGTTTTGTAGGTTTAAATGGTGCAGGCAAAAGTACTTTATTAAAAATAATTTCAAGAGTTCAGAAGCCGACAGTGGGTACAGTTAAAGTAAATGGAAATATTGCTCCTCTTTTAGAATTAGGAGCTGGTTTTGATAGTGAACTTACAGGAAGAGAGAATATTTATTTAAATGGGTTGATTTTAGGATACAAGAAAGAGTTTATAAATGAAAAAATGAATGAGATTATAGAATTTGCTGAGTTAGAAGATTTTATTGATATTCCTATAAAAAATTATTCGTCAGGTATGAAAGCAAGACTAGGATTTGCAATAGCAACTGTAAATATCCCTGAAATTTTAATTGTTGACGAGGTTCTTTCTGTTGGAGATGGAAGATTTAAAAAAAAGAGTGAAAAAAAAATGCTACAATTAATAAGCTCAGATGCAACAGTCTTGTTTGTTTCACATTCTTTAGCTCAAATACGGCGTTTATGCAGCAAGGTAGTTTGGTTAGAAAAGGGGACAATAAAAATGATTGGCAAAACAGAAGAAGTATGCAGGGCTTATGAAAAATATTTAAAGCTATAATTTTAGATATAAGAATAGTATTATGTGTTATTGCTCTTTGTAGGGAAGGTAAAGAGAATATGGAAATAAAATTTGATAAAGATATGTCAATAAAGATAAAAGCATTTGCATTAATTTTGATGATTATTCATCATTTCTTTGGTTTTCCTAACTGGTATGTAAAAGGAATTGATTATTCAAATATAATTATATTTGGTCAAGGAATAGATTGTTGGGTTAAATTTTCTACTAAAATATGTGTATCACTATTTGCATTTACAACTGGATGGGCTTATTTTTTTAATAAAAACAAAACAATGAAATATTCTATTAAAAAAATAGTTAGTTTTTTAATAAAATATTGGATTATATTATTTTTCATATTTATTCCTTTTATTTATTTTATGAGTGGTAATGTTATTTCAATAAAAGTTCTAATTTTAAATATGTTTGCATTAAAAGATCCTCTTATCATAAAGTTTGCATGGTATGTATATTTTTATATATTTGCAATGTTGGTTTTACCAATAGTTGTGAAAGCAATGAATGGCGGATTATTTATTGAAATAATTATATCTATAGGATGTTGTGTGATATCAAATCATATATTAAGCTATATTCAGATTGTACGTAAATATTTAATTAGTGATTTAAGATTATGCTTTTTTTATCTTCAATGTGTATTAATAGGATATATTTTTGCAAAGTATGATATATTTAATAGGATGAAAAAGGTAATGTGTATAAAAAATGTAGTAATCAATAGTATTATTATTTTTGTTATATTATATTGCAGGTTAAAATGGAGAAAGATATTGGGAATAAATTTGGATATAGTTTATGCACCAGTTGTCATATTTGAGTTTATAAAGATATTTTGCAATTGTAATAGTAAAATATTTAAAGTATTAGGAGAGAATTCGTTAAATGTTTGGTTTATACATTCAATTTTCTTTAGTAATTATACAAAACAATATACTCAAAAAATATTATATTATCCACAAAACCCTATATTGGTTATTTTGTGGGGGATTATTATATGTACTATTATGTCAATAATACTAAATTATATAATAGAGCATTGCAATAAAACAATAAATAATTTAGGTGAAAAAGTATATTTAAAAATATGTGAATTCATTTAAAGTATTAAATAAAATGGGGGAATTATAAATGAAATTTGATAAGGAATTACAAAAAGTTTTATATTCGTCAGCATTATGTATTTTAGCATCAGGGGTATTAATTGGTAGAGAACATAAAGTGTTTGGAACTGAAACAATAGACACTTCTGAATTAAAATTGAAGGTACAGAATCAGGAGAATGAGAATTCAGTTAAACTTTCATGGACACCGAAAGACGGTTATGTATATAAAGTTTTCTCAAAAAAGAATGGTGAAGAAAAAGAAATGGGTGTTCCTACAAAGGAAACAATAAAAGTTTTAAACTTATATCCTGTTAGTTCTGCGTGGCCAAATGCAGCTAATGTAGTAAAGGGTTGGATGGAAGATGAAAGTATTGGAAAAGGGAAAATTACTGTAACAGCAGTAAGTATGAAGGATTTTAATGATAATCCTCAAAACTATTTAAAACAAGATGATGGATTATATAATTATGATGTTGTCATGATAGGCTGTGCAGATAGTAATTGTAGTATGGATTTATCAGATAATGGAAAGGAAACCATTGAAAAATTTATTAATGCTGGGGGAGGATTTCTGTTAGGTCATGATACAGCAGCAGCAGGTAGCAGGCCTAATGACGAATCAACAATTAATAGACCTAATTTGAAAAAGCTTTCAGAAGAATATTTAAAAGTAAGAATATGGAACCCATCAGAGGCGAATAAAAAGAATGGTTCAGGCACAGAAATAATAGTCGAGAAAGAAGGATTATTAACAAATTATCCACATAAAATTGGAGATAAGGGGGATAAACTTACAGTACCACAATCACACAATTGGTATCAAGAAGCATTAGATGGAAATGAAATATGGATGAGTTACACTAATGTTGATAGTATGCCTACAAATTTTTATTTAACAACATATAAAAATTGTGCCATGATTCAAACTGGACATGTAATAGCAAATGGTAATTTTACAAATTTAGCGGAACAAGCAACATCTGATGAAAAGAAATTAATGGCAAATACTTTATTTTATTTAGCTCAGTTAACTTCAGATGATAATGCAATTGACCATATGTCTCAAGATTATGAATCTCCTAAAAATGTTATAGTAGATGGAAAAGCTGTAGTAACAAAAAAAGATAATAAGCTTACTATACATTATTCTGCGTCAGAAGATTTGGGTACTGAATATGAGTTTAAGGTTCAAGCTGTTGATCCGTTAAATGTAAATCAAAATATAAACTCTGATTATATAAAATGTACTAATATATCAGGAATAAAAGGATATTCATATATTATAGATAACAATGAAACAGTTGATGAAGTAGATAATATTGTTGATGATATAAAGTTAGATAGCAGTATCATACAGATAGATGCTGATTCTGTTGATATAACAAGACCAGTATATATTCATATAAAAGCTATTGATAATGCTGGTAATTCATCAGAAATTACAAATACTCAATTGGATGTTTCGCAATCAATAACTGAAATAAAGGAATTTATAGAAACAGATTTTGAATCTTATTCAGTGTCAAATGATACAACAGCTGATAATGTAAAAAGTGAAATAGAAAGAATAATCAGCGATAATGCTGACATATTGGATAAAGGAATTACAGTATCATACAAAGATAAGTTGGGTTCTGCTGGAGAAAAAGATTTTACTAAGACAGAGTCAACATATCAACAGGAAGGAAGTATAACAGGAACAATAATAATAAAGAATAGTAGTAATGAAACAGCAGAAATATCAATTAGTAAATCAATAGCAAAGAAAAACCAATCTATAGAAGAAATAAAGGAATTAATAGAAGCAGATTTTGAATCTTATTCAGTGTCAAATGATACAACAGCTGATAATGTAAAAAGTGAAATAGAAAGAATAATCAGCGATAATGCTGACATATTGGATAAAGGAATTACAGTATCATACAAAGATAAGTTGGGTTCTGCTGGAGAAAAAGATTTTACTAAGACAGAGTCAACATATCAACAGGAAGGAAGTATAACAGGAACAATAATAATAGAGAATAGTAGTAATGAAACAGCAGAAATATCAATTAACAAAAATATAGATAAGAGGGTACAAAATCTTGCAGATATTAAATCTCTTATAGAAACATTTATAAACAATTATAAACCTACAAATAACACAAGTAGTGATGATATTATTGAAGCAGTAGAGGACTATATTCAAGAGAAAGAAGAAATAGAAGTTGAAATAGATGATATTTCATTTGATGCTGTAAACAGCTTTGATAAAAAATATGCTACTGTTGCAGAAAGTGGAACTATATCTGGAAAATTAATGTTAATTTCAGGTGAAGATTCTGTAGGGATTGATTTAAATATTATTATTGATGCATATTCTGATTTAGTAGAAGATGCTGGCAATGCAGTGGATTCATATAATCCTAATAATAGTACAGAAGAACAGGATGTATTAAATTATGTTAAAAATGAAGTGGATTTAGCTGAAGGTTTTGAATTGCAATATAGTGATGACGATCCATTTAATATAGAGAAAGCAACATATAAAAAAGATGGAGTTATAAGTGGAACATTAGTACTTAGGACAGCAAAAGACGATGAAAAGTACTTTATTCCAGCGGAATTTGAAATTGCCAGAATAGATGAAGATTATTCAATAGACAATATAGACAATATACTTGATGGTTTTGTTCCAAATAACAGTACAACAGATTCGTCTGTATTACTATATATTAAGAAAAAAGGCGATTTTGATGATGATATGGAATATAAATATAGTAATGATGATCCTTTTAGAATAGATTATGCAACAGAAGAGCAAGCTGGAAGTATTTATGGAACTATAATATTTTACTATAAAGGTGAATATTTAACAGAAATAGATGCAACAAAAACTATTAGAAAACTTGATGGTAAAAAGCCACAACAGTCATTAGAAGAAGTAAAAAAGATAATAATTGAATTATTGAAGAAATATAAGCCGGATAATAATACTAAGGAGAAGGATATATTAGATTATATTAATAATAGTGGAAAGATTACAAATCAATATGTAACTATATCATTTGAAAATTATGATATTACAAAATCAACTAAATTAAAATTAGGACAAATTCTTGGAAAGATACAGATAACAGATGGAATTGATAGTGAAAGTGTAAATGTAGACTTAAAAATAGATAAATTAGAATCTGGCAGCACAAAATCAAGTGGAAGTAGTAGTAGCAGTACTAAAAGAAAAAAAACTATATCAAATGAAAGTAACATTAGTTTAAATATAGTTCAGAATATACAAAGTAACATAATAACACAAGTATTAAATGCTGACATTGAAGTGCCAATTGAAGTACTTGAGGCATTAGGAAAAACTAATCAGGTAGGAATAAGTGCGGACAATTATAAATGGTATAACTATTTAAATGGTAAAGTTATTGAAGAAGGGACATTTGGAGAAGTAAAAGATACTGACGATGATGATGTTGCAGGTATATATATTAAACATAGTAAATTATTTAATAGTGATACTATGATAAGTTTTAGTGTTAATTCTAATACAGAGAAATATAATGTTTATAGTTATGATAGTGATTTAGGAAAATATTTCTTCATAAAGCAAATTGAAAAAGATGAACATGGAATCATAAAGTTTAAATGCACTAATAAAAATGAATATCTCATTATTCCAGAAGGAAAAATGATTGTTACAGAAAAAGTAGCTTCGCAAGGATGGATACAGGCAGGTCAAGGACAATGGATATATGTTAAACATGGGACAGACGAAAAAGAATATGGATGGCATATATCTCAGACAAATGAATCAGAGGTAGTAGGGGATAGATTCTTTTTAGATGAAAAGACAGGAATTATGAAGTATGGCTGGTACAAAGATAAAAATGGAGCATTATATTACTTTGATGACTTTAGTGGCGAAAACAGTTATGGTGCAGCTCTTAAAGGATGGAAATATATGAATAAGTCATGGTATCATTTTGATGAAAATACATGTAAATGTTCAGTAGGATGGCAGAGTATAGAAGGAAACTGGTATTTCTTCTATGCAGATGGAACTATGGCATCAGATACAACTATTAGTGGATACTATGTTGGTTCTGATGGAAAGTGGGTACAGTAAAAATATATATTGTTGAAATAAAAAAATGGAGCTGCTACACTAAAATTGGTGTGCAGCTCTTTTTGTGTAAATAAATACACCAGTTATATTAGTGATTCTGGAAGGGTATAGTTATACTTAGAAAATAGAAAAGCAATAGAAACATACATAAAAAAACAAGTTTATAAAACATAAATAATATGATAGAATTTTAATAGTTAAATATTATTAAATATTATTGAATAAAATTATTGTTATATAGAGGTATATTATATGAATACACAAATAAAAACTTTTTTTAAATATAAAGAATTATTATGGGAATTTGTAAAAAAAGATATAAAATTAAAATATAGAAATTCATTTTTGGGAATATTGTGGAGTATGTTAAATCCATTATTAATAATGCTAGTATTAACATTCATATTTTCTAATATATTTAAAAGGACAATACCTAATTTTCCAGTATATTGTTTATGTGGCAGATTACTTTATTCTTATTTTTCTCAAGCAACAAATCAATGTATGAAGAGTATTACGGGGAAGAGTGCTCTTATAAAAAAAATATATATTCCTAAATATATTTATCCTTTATCACGTAGTATATCTGCATTTATTATGTTTTTAATTTCTCTTATTCCCTTAGCTGGAATGATGATTTATACTGGGCAAAAAATAAATGATATGACTATTTTTGGGGTCTTTCCCTTAATAAGCTTGTTTTTTATTTCAACAGGTATTGGATTAATATTAGCGACATTAAATGTATTTTTTAGAGATATGCAACATTTATATTCTGTTATTTTAATGGTTATTATGTATATGTCTGCGATTTTTTATTCTCCAGACATAATTTCGCAAAAATATGTAGCAATATTAAAATTTAATCCAATATTTCCACCTATATGTGCATTTAGAGATTGTATCTTATATGGAAATATTACAAGTAAAAGTAATTGGGTTTTATGTATAATTTATCCAGTAGTAGCCATGGTTTTTGGATTATATATTTTTTATAAAAATCAAGATAAATTTATTTTTTATATATAGAAAATGTATATTTGCAAAAAATTTATATCTATATTTTTGTTTTTGAAAGTGGAGGATTATTATGAGATTAAGAATAAAAAATATATCAAAGGTGCTATTATTAAGCATATTAATCAATTTATTTTCTAATTTAAATGTATTTGCAGATGAAAAGAAAGTTAATTTAAATGAAAGAAATAAAGTTAATATAACAACAGATGAATTTGTAAGTTTGGAAGAATTATCTGAATCAAAATTAGATACAACTAATGAAAAAAATGTAAATGAGTATATAGAAGAGTATGTAAATCCTATGTATAAGGATTTACCAATAGATTTTAATAAAGATGATTCGGAAAAAATCTTTACATATTCATTTAGAAGTATTAAAAATATAGATGAATTTGAATCTATTCAAGATGCAGCAGAATATATGAGAGATGAAATGATTAATAGAAAAGAAAATATAACTTTTTATTTAAATGCTGAATATTATAAGGGAATTGATAGTGATATTTTCAATTTTGCTATTGAAGACAGTAATAATTGTAGTTCAAGTGCAGGCGATTATCTATATGCTCATTTTAGTAGATATAGTTTTAAAGCAGAAATTATAAATGATAAAATTAAAATGACTTATGCTATGGCATATTTAAGTAGTATTGATGAGGAAAACAAAGTTGATACAGAAGTAAGCAAGGTTCTTGAACAATTAGATGTTTATAATGCAAATGAATATACTAAAATAAAAGCTGTACATGATTATATTGTTTCAAATATAAAGTATGATCATAGTTTGAAGAATCATTCAGCATATAATGCAATAGTTGAAAAAAATGCTGTATGTCAAGGTTTTGCATCACTTACATATAAAATGCTTAAAGAATTAGGTGTTAATGTTAGATATATTACAGGAATTGGAATAACTAATAGTGGTAGTGGTGGACATGGGTGGAATATAGTGGAGATAAATGGCAAATGGTATAATCTTGATAATACTTGGGATTGGGATGGAAATTATTATAAGCTTTATGGACGAATCCGTTATGATTGGTTTTTAAAAAGTAATAAAGATTTTCCTAACCATGTAAGAGATTCAAAGTTTAATACAAGTAAATTTAAAAATGAGTTTAAAATGTCAGATATTTCATATGTTCATTCAGAAGATGAAATAAAAGTAAGTAGAATAAAATTAAATACAACAAGTTTGCCATCATGGAAAGTAGGCCAAAGCGGAAGATTTACAGCAACAGTAAGTCCAAGTAATGCAGGCAATAAAAAGGTAACATGGACAAGTAGTAATCCAAAGGTGGCAACAGTAGACAGTACAGGATTATTAAAAGGAATAGCGCCAGGAACAACAACAATAACATGCAGGGCAGCAGATGGAAGCGGAAAGTATGCAACATGCAAGGTTACAGTATCAAAAGCAGTAAAGGTAAGTAGAATAAAATTAAATACAACAAGTTTGCCATCATGGAAAGTAGGACAAAGCGGAAGATTTACAGCAACAGTAAGTCCAAGTAATGCAAGCAATAAAAAAGTAACATGGACAAGTAGTAATCCAAAGGTGGCAACAGTAGACAGTACAGGATTATTAAAAGGAATAGCGCCAGGAACAACAACAATAACATGCAGGGCAGCAGATGGAAGCGGAAA
>CAZPRO010000011.1:0-4727 GCA_964588775.1 uncultured Clostridium sp. | reverse complement strand
GAATAGCGCCAGGAACAACAACAATAACATGCAGGGCAGCAGATGGAAGCGGAAAATATGCAACATGCAAAGTAACAGTTGTAAGGAATACAAAGAAATAAGCAGTTACTTTTAAATGCTATAATAAGAAATATATTTAATATAACTGAAGGTCAAATTAAATATGGCATTCAGTTATATTTTTATAGTGTTTAAATTTGTTTATAAATATTAAAATAAGTAACTTTATAGTTGTTTATATTATGTGAGTAAAATATAATATATATTAATGAATAAATAAATACAAGGAGGCAGTTAGTTAAAACTTATTTTAACTAAAAATATAATTATGAAAATTATAATAACTGGTGGAGCAGGTTTTATTGGAGGAAATTTTGTTCATTATATAATGAATAAATATAAAGATTATAAGATAGTAGTAGCAGATAATTTAACTTATGCTGGCAACATGGAAACATTAGCTTCTGTTAAAGATAGTGAAAATTTCAAGTTTTATAAAATAGATATAGCAGATAGAGAAGCTGTGTATAGTATGTTTGAATATGAAAAACCACATATAGTGGTAAACTTTGCAGCAGAAAGCCATGTTGACAGATCTATAGAAAATCCAGAAATATTTTTGAAAACAAATATTATGGGAACTCAGGTACTTATGGATGCATGTAGAAAGTATGGTATAAAGAGATACCATCAGGTTTCAACTGATGAAGTCTATGGAGATTTACCTTTAGACAGACCAGATCTTTTCTTTACTGAAGAGACGCCAATACATGCATCAAGCCCATATTCTGCAAGTAAAGCTTCAGCAGATCTTTTAGTTCAAGCTTATTATAGAACTTATAATTTACCAGTAACTATTTCAAGGTGTTCTAATAATTATGGACCATATCATTTTCCAGAGAAGCTTATCCCACTTATGATTGCAAATGCATTAAATGATAAAGAGCTACCTGTATATGGTACAGGAAACAATGTACGTGACTGGCTTTATGTAGAAGATCATTGCAGAGCTATAGATTTAATCATACATAATGGAAAAGTTGGAGAAGTGTATAATATTGGTGGGCATAATGAAAAAAGTAATTTGGATGTAGTTAAAATAATACTAAAAGAACTTGGGAAATCTGAGGAATTAATAAAGTTTGTCAATGATAGAAAAGGTCATGACATGAGATATGCAATTGATCCTACAAAGATTCATAATGAACTTGGATGGCTTCCAACTACTACGTTTGATGAAGGAATTAAAAAGACAATTAAATGGTATTTAGAAAACAGGTCATGGTGGGGAAACATAATAAGTGGAGAATATAAAAATTACTATTCTAAAATGTATGATAATAGATAATTAATTTATTAAGGCAGGTTAAATATGATTAATAAAAATGAAGCTGTTGATAAAAGTGAACCATTAGTATCAATTTTATTGGCAGTTTACAATCCTAAAGAATCATGGTTTATAGAACAGTTAAAGTCTTTAAATAATCAGACATATACCAATTTAAATTTATATGTATATGATGACTGTCCAGACAAGCCCTTTAATGAGGCTTTATTAAAGAATTATATAACTAATTTTAATTATAAAATAATACGTGGAAAGAAAAATTTAGGTTCAACTTTAGCTTTTGAACAGTTAACAAAAACTGCTGATGGTAAATATTTTGCATATTGTGATCAGGATGATGTATGGGAAAGTAATAAGATTTCTGAGACTATGCAGTTATTTAAAGATAAAAATGTTACATTAGCCTTCTGTGATGCATCAATAATTGATGAAAATGGATTAAAAACATCTGACAGTATTAGAAATATACGTAAAAGGATAATATACAAAAAAGGATATAACCTGGCAGAAAATATTTTGGTAAGTAATTTCATTACAGGATGCACAATGATAGTAAGAAAAGATACAGTATTAAAAGCGCTTCCTTTTGAAAAAGAAATGATTCATGACAGATGGATAGGAATTATTGCAGCCTTAGATGGGAAAATTGATTATATAGACAAACCTCTTATAAGATATAGGCAGCATTCTAATAACCAGACAGGAATTTTAAAAGGAATAAAAGATAAACAGACCTACTGTAATATAAAAATAAATAATTTACTTGAACAATATAATAGGTTAAAAGTAAGGTTTGAAAATGTAGAAAATGCAAAAAATTTGAATAGTCATATAGAATACTGTATTGAATCATTAAAGATAAGGAAAGAATATTTTGATAATCCTAAGTTATCATTATTAATTAAAATGTTAAGAAATAGAAAGTATTATGGTCAGTTTATATTGTTTGAGATGTGTTTTCCCATTATGCCTGATTTTATATTTAAATTTTTAATACATATGGTGCAGAAAGGCAAGCTTTAATTAAATTATCATAATAAATTTAAAAATTAGTGAGGAACTTATGAAAATATCAATAATATGTCCAATATATAATGGAGAAAAATATTTAATTGATTTACATAATAATATAAAAAATCAAAAACTTAATAAAGATGAAAATATTGAAATAAAATATATATTAACAAAAAGTAAAGATAATAGCGAGAAAATATTAAATGAGCTTAATGCTCAGTATAATTTAATAATGCCAGAAGAATTTTCTCACAGCCTCATCCGCGAAAATGCAGCTTTAAATAGTGATGCAGATATAATCGTTTTTATATCACAGGACATAAAGATAAAGAATAATGTGTGGCTTCAAAATTTAATAAACCCAATAATAAATGGAGAATGTGAAGCAAGTTTTAGTCGTCAGATAGGACAGGATAATACAATTGAAAAGTATACTCGTGAAAGAAATTATCCATTTGAATCAAGAATTGTTTCAAAAAAGGATATAAATAAATATCAGATAAGGACATTTTTTTATTCAGATGCATCATCAGCTGTATCAGCAAAAGTATATAAAGAACTTAATGCTTATGATGGAAAGAATATGCCTACTAATGAAGATATGTATTTTGCTTATAAATTAATTCATGCAGGATATAGAATAAAATACTGTGCAGATTCTGAAGTTTATCATTCACATAAATTTACTTTTAAGCAGTTATATAAGCGGTATTATGATACAGGAGTATTTTTTAAGCAAAATCCATATTTATTAAAGTATAAAAGTAATGAAAGTGGAATAAATCTTGCCAAGTATGTTTTTAAAAGAGCAATTGAAGAAAAAAATATTAAAGTAATTTTAAGGATAATTCCTGATTTTGGAATAAGGTACATAGCAAAAACTTTAGGACAAAAGAAAAAATAAATTTATCATATTTAATAATTTTATATGAAATTTATAATATTGAATTGGGAGGAAACATAAATGATTTTAGTTACAGGATTTAATGGTCAGTTAGGATATGATGTTGTAAAAGAACTAAAGCAAAGAAACATAGAGTGTTTGGGAATAGATAAAGAGGAGTTGGATATAACAGACAAAGAAGCAGTAAAAAAGTATATTACAGAATTCAAACCAGAATGTGTAGTTCATTGTGCAGCATATACAGCTGTTGACAAAGCAGAAGATGAAGAAGCGGTTTGCTATAAAGTTAATGTTACTGGAACAGAAAATATTGCACTGGCATGTAAAGAAGTAGATGCAAAGATGATATATATATCAACAGATTATGTTTATGATGGCAGGGGAGATAAACCATTTGAAGTAAATGGCAATATTGCACCACAATCTGTATATGGAAAAACAAAATATGAAGGTGAAGAAAAAGTAAGAGAATTATTAAAAAAGTATTTTATTGTTAGAATATCATGGGTATTTGGAATTAATGGAAACAATTTTGTTAAGACAATGCTTAGGCTTGGTAAAGAAAAGGAAAGTTTAAATGTAGTTTGTGATCAAATAGGAAGCCCTACATATACTGCAGATTTAGCACCTATATTATGCGATATGGCCGCAAGTGAAAAGTATGGAACTTATAATGCAACTAATGAAGGATTCTGTTCATGGGCAGAATTTGCATCTGAAATAATGAAACAGGCAGGATTAAAATGTATAATTAATCCAATTCCTACAAGTGAATATCCAAGCAAAGCAGTAAGACCATTTAATTCAAGAATGTCTAAAAAAACACTAAGTGATAATGGTTTTAAATTGATGCAAAATTGGAAAGATGCGTTGAAGATGTATATTTCTAAAATTTAATATTTATTCAATTATTGGTACAGGTTTAAGGGATGCTTGTGACTATTTTTTATAATTATTAATTGTTTAATTATGAATCATATAATATAATTTAGGCAAGAATTATATTAAACTAAGAACTAAAAGTTGTGGTAGATTTTGCACAGCAAAATCAATAAAATAATTTAACTAAAAATCTGAAAGATTTTTTTCCTTTAGATTCTATGCAAGCAGTAAAATATGTTCCTGTTGTGGAGCAACAAAGAAAGATTTAAAACTTAGTGATAGAATTTATAAATGTGATAACTGCAATGTTGTAATTGACAGAGATAAGAATGCAAGTATAAATTTATATAACTATGGTAAATCAATAGCTTAGTTACATAAACAACACTATTGATATGTACCGATACGTTAGTCGGGAATTTACGCCTTTGGAAAAGCAGAGAACCAAAAGCTTTGCTTTTACGTGAATCGCTTTGTCGTTTACGTAGTATAATATTAAATGTGAGTAATAATAGTTTTTCTACTACCAAAGCAGATACATCGAAAAAGGAATGAAACATAAGATTTTATAAATTTTTA
>CAZPRO010000010.1:29483-40816 GCA_964588775.1 uncultured Clostridium sp. | reverse complement strand
AAAAGTAGCAGCAACATCACCAGCCAAAGTTTTGTTGCTGCTACACGCAGCCAATGCATATTTCACATTGGACTTTTCTAATCCTCTCATGTATGGGGAGATTATCTTCCCCACTCTTATAAACTTACAATACAAACAATAATAAAAAGAATCATTGACACTATTGAAAAACCTATGGTTTTCCAATATCTATAGTAACAAGCCTCTACTATTGCATATACAGCAAATAGCATGGAAGAAATGATAAAAATCATAGAAATATATGTGTGTGATAAATAAGATACTAGTCCCGAAAAGAAAAACACAAATCCTGCTACCAACATACATATAACTTTAATTTTTATTTTATTGTCTGATATATCTTGTGGCAACTCTCCATGCTGCTTTCTGGCGAAGCTCATACCATTATGTCGTAATAGATAATTACAGTTTGTAAGAATCTCTATGCAGCCAAACGCTACAAACAATGCTCTAATTATTTCTTTGCTCAAAATCATAATTCTCCCTTCAAATTAGTAATAATATTATTTAAAGTTCTATATAAAATATATATCTCGTTTTCTTGCAAACCTTTTAAAGCTACTTCATTAACCATGGTGGCTATTATTTCTATATCCGGTAAAATATTAAATGCTTTTTCCGTAAGATGAACATTAAATGCACGCTTATCTGTTGGTGACTTTGATTTGATAATATAGCCCTTTTTTTCTAATTTATTTATAATTTCTCCAATGGTTGCCTTATCACCTAATAATTCATCCGAAATCTGTTTCTGTGTTAATTCGCCCCTTTCCTGTAATAACTTAATAACAGCCCATTGAGCAGTTGTCAAATCATATTTCATCAAACATGAATCAAGCTTATTCCTCATTAATCTACTACTTGTTCCAACTATATATCCTAAAGCATCTTTTATTTTCATATTTCCTCTTTCCTCCTTTTTTATTTAAACAGAAGTGATATAGTATGTATACATACTATATCGCTTTTAATTATTTCTGTCAACACATTATGCTATATATAACCTGTTTTGTAGATAATTTACAATGCTAATTATGTTAGTAGCAGCATACTAAACGATTTGATAATACTTGCTGTTAATGAACTGGAACTTGGATAAATTAAAAAATCTGCAAATATCAGTAACGATATTTGCAGATTTTTTGTGAATTATTTAAATAAAATATCATAAATAGTAAATATATAGCACTATTTATATTTTTAATTATTATTCTATAACTTCTCCAACCAAAGAAAATGATTTTGCTTCTACTATTTTTACATTAACAAGTTTGCCTATCATTTCGCTGCATCCTTCAAAATTAACAAGCTTACCATTTCGTGTTCTTCCTGTTAATTTAGATTCATCGTTTTTACTTGTTCCTTCAACCAGAACTTCATATATTTTTCCCTCACAGGCTTTATTGCTTGCAGCAATTCCTTTATTGACTTCTTTAACAAGTCTGTTGAATCTATCATGTTTTATATCATCAGGAATCTGGTTAGTCATTTTATCTGCTGGTGTATGATTTCTTCTTGAATAAATAAAAGTAAACGCAGAATCATATTGAATTCTTTTTACTAAATCAAGTGTTTCTTGAAAATCTTCTTCTGTTTCCCCTGGGAATCCAACAATTA
The DNA here is from genome assembly GCA_964588775.1 of uncultured Clostridium sp. Classification (GTDB taxonomy): domain Bacteria; phylum Bacillota; class Clostridia; order Clostridiales; family Clostridiaceae; genus Clostridium. The sequence continues at coordinate 39,178 of CAZPRO010000010.1, read as the reverse complement.
TATCTGTAGTAAATGTAACATCAGGTATTTCGCTTTTTATTTTTTCTGCTAAATCTAAATAATAATCTTTTGTATAATGTCTGTTCATTTCTTTAAGAATAGCATCAGAACCACTTTGTACTGGCAGATGTATTTGTTCACATAACTTATCACAGTCACGTATTGCATGTATTACATCAATGTTTAAATCTTTAGGATGAGATGTCATAAATCTAACTCTTTCTAAACCTGGAATTTCATTAACCTTTCTTAAAAGATCTGCAAATGTTATTTCTTCTTCAAGTCCTTTCCCATAAGAGTTAACATTTTGTCCTAATAAGGTTATTTCCTTGTAACCTTTACTTACTAATTCTTCTATTTCTTTAATAATTTCTTCTGGTTTTCTACTTCTTTCTCTTCCTCTAACATAAGGTACAACACAATATGTGCAGAAATTATTGCATCCGTACATTATAGTTACAAAAGCTTTTACTTGTGATTTTCTGTCTATAGGTACTCCTTCAACTATTTCTGTTTCTTTATCATAGATTTCTTTTATCTGCACTCCTTCAGTTTGTACTCTGTATAAATATTCAGGAAATTTATAAGAATTATGAGTCCCAAATATTATATCAACATAAGGAAATCTTTTAAGCACTTCATCTGCCATTCCTTTCTGCTGCATCATACATCCGCATAAAGCTATTATAAGATTAGGATTTTTCTCTTTTTGTTTTTTTAACATTCCTAAATTGCCAAATACTTTGTTTTCTGCATTTTCTCTTACACAACAGGTATTAAATATAATTATTTCAGCTGAATCTCTGTCTTCTGTAGCTGTATACCCCTGGCTTTTTAACATACCAGATAATTTTTCTGAATCTTCTTCATTCATTTGACACCCAAATGTAGAAATAAAGAAGCTTTTTCTATTATTATCATTACATTTAATTTTATCTAAATCGTCTATATTAAAATTCATTTTTGATGTTCCTCCATTTTTAATTACTTGTTGTATTATAACAAATTTAATACAAAAAATAAATAACAAGATATAGAGTTTTTATACCTTGTTATTTATTTTCTTGATGCTCTAATTTTACTTATGTACTTATTTTCTACTTTAATACTTCTTCAATAAACTTCTCTTTTCCAATTCTATCAATTACATTGGAAATTCGTTCACCTTTTTGTCCCACTTTTCTATAGTATTCCATTATTTTATCAACTACAGGTATGATTTCATCTTCTTTAAATATTTTTCCTAAAGAATCACCAATCCTTATACCGCGTCCGAATCTGCCTCCCACAAATATTTCTGCACCCTTTTCTTTTGATACAGCACCTCCTGTTTTACATACACGTACACATTCACCACAGTTAACACATAAACTTTTATCTACTTTAATTTTTCCGTCTATAATTTCTAAAGCTTTTTGTCTGCATGATTTTACACATAATCCACATCCAACACATTTATCCAAATTATATTCAGGAACGTTTCTTCCTAGTATTCCAATATCATTAATGTTAGCTTTGGCACAGTTATTTGCACATCCTACTATACCAAATTTACATTTATGAGGTGTAGGGGTTGCAAAATACTTATCTTCTAACTCTCTGCATATTTTTTGTGTATCAATATTTCCATGTAGACATATTGTTCCCTTACAGCTCACAAGGGGACGTACCTTTTGGCCTGTACCACCATGTCTAAGTCCTAAAGATTTTGCTTCCTCAATAAAACTTTCTACTTCCTCATCTTTTATCCATGGAATTTCAATTTGAAGTCTTGTAGTTTCTCCAACATATCCTCTTCCATACTTTTCAGCAAGATAAATTATGTTTTTCATTTCAGCAACAGTAAAATTTCCAGCTCTGTTTAATATTCTTACTGCATAATGTTCCTTATCATTTTGCAATAAGAAACCTAAAGCTTTTAATTCTTTTTGTCTTTTTGCACTAACAGCCATTATTTTTTCCTCCAACACACTTTTTAAATACTATTCTTCTATAATTTATCAGAAACAACCCGTTTATTCAAGAAATTTATTTAATGGTTTACTCAATTTTCATACTTTCTCTATATTATATAAAGCTTAAGATGGTGGTTGTCCAAAATGTTTAGGTTTACTATAAGTACCATGAAGTATAGGATTTCTCTATAATGAACCCTGATTTGCTATACAAATTATAAGCAGCAGTATTTTCTTTATCTACTTTAATATAAATTTCACTAATATTATTTGCAGTACACAGATATATAAGATATTTGATTATATCATTTCCAAAGCCCAGACCTCTGTATTGAGGTATTATTCCCAAATTAACAATAGTATATATTTCTCCACTTAATATTATTTGACCGTATCCTATATAATTATCTTTATATTTTATAAAGATAGAGAAATCATTAATATAATACTCTTCCTTTTCCTCATAAAAAATATCTTCTATTGTTAATGGAATTCTTCCTATCTTATTAAAGATAGAATTCTGAATAGTACATCGTAACTCTTCATCTTTGCTCCTTTCAAATATTTTGAAAGATACATCATTGTTATATTCAGGTGAAAAAACTTTGCTGCTGCATTTTAATTTCATAACATAGGTAGTATTTTCATAATTACAGTTAAGTTTTTTTATAATATATTCAATGGAGCTTTTGTCTATAATGCTGCATTTAAAACTTGATATACCTATATTGTTAAATACAGATATATCAAGTAAATTTAAGTATTTTTTTTCAAAATACAGTGCAAAAATATCACATTTTTCCTTTTTACCAATGGGATATTCATGCCAAATGTAGCCAATGTATTTATTGTCATATTTAAATAAATGAACTTGTTTTCTTAAATAGTATTTAACCATAAAAGTTTCATTATCATAATATTCAAAAAAGCTTTTGTCTGTATTAAGAGAATTATATTCTGTATTATAAAATTCTCTAAAAATATCTATATTAAAAACTGATAATTTTTCTATATTAATCATTATATTTCTCCAATAAAATAATATATGTAAATTATATCATGATAATTTACTTGTATGCAAAAATCATATTAAAGGAAATAAGTTTAAAATAATAAAAAATGACTGTGCCATAACACACAGTCATAAACTCATTATTCAGCATCTTTTATACTTAAGGCAATTCTTTTATTTTCTTCATCAACACTTAAAATTTTTGCCTTAACTTCTTCCCCTATGGCTAAAACATCTTTTGGATGATTAATTCTAGTGTGAGAAATTTTTGAAATATGAACTAATCCATCTACACCTGGTTCTAATTCAACAAATGCACCAAAATCATTTAATCTTACAACTTTTCCAAGAACTATTGAATCTTCAGGATATTTTTCTGTTACATTATCCCAAGGCTTAGGAACTAATTCTTTCATACTTAATGATAATTTTTTGTTATCTCTATCAATGTCAATTATTTTTACATCTATCCTTTGACCTATCTTTAATTCATCTTCAATGTTCTTAACATGATTCCATGATATTTGAGATAAATGTAGTAATCCATCTATTCCATTTACATTAACAAAAGCTCCAAAATTAGTGAATCTTCTTACTTCTCCTGAAACAACATCACCTAAATTTAATGTTCCCCATGCCTCTTTTTCTGCAGCTTCCTTTTCTGCCTCAAGGATAACTCTTCTTGAAGCAACTACCTTAACAGGATTTTTACTGCTAAAATCAATTAATTTTACTTCTAAATTTTTACCTATGTACTCTTCTTTGTCTTCAGTAAATTTTGTATCTATTTGAGATGCAGGAATAAATACTCTTACACCTTTATAATTTGATACTAATCCTTTTTCCTGAGCCTTTGTTATAGTTAATTCAAAGGTTTTGTTATTATCAAATAAATCCTGTAATTCAGCATATGCTTCATGTTTTTCATATTCTAAGCGAGATAGGACAACATATCCGTCACTATTTTGTAACTTTATTACTTTTGCATGAATAACATCGCCATTATTTAATTTTGAGGCAAAATCTTCAGGATTCTCCTTAGCACTAAGTTCATTAAATGGAATAACTCCATCAATTTTATATCCTACTAATGAAACTAATACAGAATCTTTGGTTATTGAAAGAATTTCTCCTTCAACTTCATCACCTATTTTAAATCTTCTATCCATTTCATTCATTAATGATAATTGATCTTCAAAATTATTGTTTTCATTGTTCATAATATCTAGTACCTCCCTGATAATCCAATCTGGCGTTGATGCACCAGCTGTAACTCCTATTTTTTTTATATTACTGCTGATAAAATCTTTTGGAATCTCATCAGCATTTTCAACATGTATTGTATTTTTACAATTTTCTGCTGCTATTTGATAAAGCTTTGTTGTATTAGAACTGTTTTTTCCTCCAACAACTATCATAGCATCTACTTCATTAGAAAGATTTCTGGTACTTCTCTGTCTTACATCTGTTGCAGCACATATTGTATTAAAGGCCAAAAGTTCTTTAACATTACTTAATGCAAGAAGAGTACTTTTCCAGTTAGATAATTTTTCTGTTGTTTGAGCAACAAGACATACCTTCTGAGGTATATCTGCATCAAAAATTCCATCACTTGTTATTATAGCTTCATTGTTACACCATCCATTAATTCCCTTCACTTCAGGATGATTTTTATCTCCTAATATTACTATATGATATCCCTCATTAGAATATTTCTTTACTTTTTTTTGAATATTGGTCACAAAGGGACATGTTCCATTTACTATTTCAAGTTTTTTATTCTTAAGAATTTTATATACATCTTCACTAATGCCATGTGATCTTATAACAATAACATCATTTTCTTTTAGTTTATCTAATTCATTTAATTCAACAGAAAATATATTATTGCACTCTAAATATTTAACCACATCATTATTATGTATAAGGGGTCCTAAAGTATAAATCTTTTTATTATGCTTTTTTTGAATTGTTAAAGCTTCTTTTACAGCTTTTGAAACTCCGAAACAAAAACCAGCATTACTTGCAAGTTTTATATCTCTCATTACTAAATCTCCTTATTTATGATTTTGTTAATATAACTGCATATAAAATCCACTACACCGTTTATATCTAAATTAGTACTATCAATTAGAACTGCATCTTCACTCTGTTTTAAAGGATCAGTTTCTCTATGGGTATCTAAATAATCCCTTTTTTGTATGCCTTCTAGTATTTCATTGTAATCACAGTTTATACTCTTTTCTTTTAATTCTTTATAGCGCCTCATTGCTCTTTCTTCTGCACTGGCAGTTAAAAAAAATTTAAAGGCAGCATCTTTTAAAACAACTGTACCAATATCACGACCATCCATAATTACATTATATTTTTCAGACATTTTTCTTTGAATTTGAACAAGCTTCTGTCTTACTTCTTTAATACTGGCATAATCTGAAACTATACTACTTATTATAGGATTTGTGATTTTATCTTGAATATTCACATTATTTAAATATAAATCATCATTTTCAAAATGCATTTCCATAGTATCTATTAACGAGACTATTTTATTGACTTCCTCACATTTTATATTCGCTTCCCTGGCTTTTAAAGCAACTGCTCTATACATGGCTCCTGTGTTTATATACATTAGATTAAATCTTTTTCCAACCAACTTTGCAATAGTACTTTTACCAGCACCAGCAGGGCCATCAATGGCTATATCTAATTTCACTTATATTCCTCATTTCATTTTTACATTTTTTGCGATTACAATATATTATATAATTTTTTTATTATTGAAACAAGTCATTAATTTATTGTTTCTTGTCAATAAATTTTCCAGCTATATACCCTGTAGAAAATGCTATCTGAACATTATAACCTCCAGTAAAAGCATCTACATCTATAACTTCTCCACAAAAGGAAAGATTATTTATAATTTTTGATTTCATAGTCGAAGGATCAATTTCATGTACATCTATGCCTCCTTGAGTAACTATTCCCTCATCTATAGGACGTGTTCCTGAAATCTTAAAAGAAAAATCTTTTAAAATATTAACAAGGTCTTTACGTTCTTCTTTGGTAATTTCATTTACTTTTTTTTCAGGCAAAATACCACTTCTTTTTATTATTACAGGAATTAACTTTTGAGGAAGCAGCGAGTCCAAGGAATTTTTAAAATCCTTATTTTTAAATTGTGAAAAATCCTTTAAGATACGTTTATCCAATTCATTGCATTGCAATGCAGGTTTTAAATCTATATGAAGAGTATAGTTTTTATTTTCTTCTATATATCTGCTTCCACTTAAAATTAAAGGACCAGAAAAACCAAAATGAGTAAATAACATTTCACCAAAGTCTTTATAAACCTTTTTTCTGCCATTTTCCTTTATGGTAACTTCTACATTTTTTAATGATAATCCCATAAGTTCCTTGCATAAGTCATCATCAGTAACAAGAGGTACCAATGCAGGTCTTAATTCAACTATATTATGACCAAGTTTCTCAGCAAACTTCTGTCCTTCTCCTCTAGAGCCTGTTAATGGATAAGAAGCACCTCCTGTGGCAATGATAAAATAATCTCCTTTTAAATCTTCACTTTTATTTATTACTACACTGGTTATTTTGTTTCCTGAATATTTTATATCTGTTACTTTAGAATTTAATCTTATTTCAACATTATTTTTTTCTAAAGCATTTGTTAATCCTTTTATTATATCTGAAGATTTATCAGATACAGGAAAAACTCTGTCACCTCTTTCAACCTTTAAATGTATTCCTTGATTTTCAAAAAAATTTATAGTATCAGTATTAGTAAAACTATATAATGCACTATATAAAAAATGTGAATTTCCAGGAATATAGTCAAAAAATTCCGAAATATCTTTTGCATTAGTTACATTACAGCGTCCTTTTCCTGTAATAAATAGTTTTTTTCCTGGTTTTTCGTTTCCATCTAATAAGATGACCTGATGTTTTTTAGACGCTTCTATTGCTGCCATCATACCAGCTGGACCAGCACCTATAATAACTACTTTCCTCAATTTAATGTCTCCTTTATACTTATACTGAACTTCATTATACTATATAGTTTATAACATACATAGCCTTATAATGACTTTTTATATGGAAGAAGCTCAGCATAAGCTTGTTTATACTTGGATTTTCTTACAATATCTTTTGAGGTAATTATCTTTAGTCTTGAAAAATCCATATTATTTTCCAAATCAGCCAGCTTTACATTTATTGCAATTTGATTTTTACTCTTTATAATTCTTTTTATGTACTTATTGTAAGTTTCATCAGGACGCTTTGTAAGTATCATTATGCAGTCTATAAGTTTTTGAGGAATTCCACACTGAAGAAGCTGTCCTTCTGTTACTTGTGTATCTTCTATTATATCATGAAGAAGGCCTACCACTTTTTCTTCAGTAGTATCAACATGATTCATTACATACATGAGATGATCCTTATATGGATTACCTCCTCTGTCTCTTCTATTAGAAAAATACTTATTTACTAAATTCATAGAACTTATAATCATAAATTATAATCACTCCAAACATTATTTGTAAATATACAATATATTATACAATAAATTTATTAAACTTTCACATTAATTATATTAAAAAATAAAAGGCTTAGAAAAATTGTCCTAAACCTTAAAATAAAATTTATTTATATAAATCATTGTAAATAATATTAAATACTTCTAATGACTCTTCTATTTTTGATTTTAATAAAGCTCTTTTATTCAAAAATTCATGATATCCTTTTTCAGTTAATGAATAAGTTTTTTGAAATTTTTTGTTCATATCATTCCATTGGACTTCTATAAGTCCATCATTTTCCATTCTTTTTAGTAATGGATATATTCCTCCTGTGCTGGGAACCCATTTGCCATTGGTTCTTTCTCCTATTTTATGAGAGATTTCATTTCCATTTACACATCCTAAAGACAATATATAAAGAACATATATAGGAAGAAGCCCCTTTGTAAATACAGATGTATTAGCAGTTTGTTCTTTTTTTGCTTTTTTTAGTTCCTTCAGTTTGTTTTTATATTCTTCATATAATTTTTTTTCTTCTTCTTCAAAATTTTTTATGCTGCTTAAATTATTGCCCATAATTAATCTACCTTTTCTAAAGCCATGCCAACAAGTCCTGGTCCAGTATTAATTCCCAGCGCAGGTCCTATTGTTCCACAAAATTTGCACTGACTGCAATGAGGCAGATTTTCTATTCCTTTAATTAAGGATTGTACTTTATCCATCCCATTTCCATCTAGCACATACACGTTATATTTTCCTTTTTCCTCATAGGACTTAAAAATTTCTATAAGTTTTGCAACAGCTTTTTTAGAGCCTCTTGCTTTAGCCGCAGTTCTATAAGTTCCATCATCAGCTACTGTAATTATTGGTTTTAAATTTAAAAATTCCCCAACAGTCCCGGCTACTTTTCCTATTCTTCCGCCTTTTTGAAGATACTCTAAAGTATCTATTGTAAAGAACAAATCTATTTTATCACGCAATGAAGGTAATGTGTCTACTATTTCTTCAAAAGATTTATTTTCCTTAATCATATTTGCAGCTTTTAATACCATTGCTCCCTCTGCCATAGTTAAAGTTTTTGTATCAAATACGTATGTTTCTAATTGTTCAAAATCTTCGCATATAAGTCTTATTGCATTATATGTTCCCGAAAAAGCTGCTGATATTGTAAAAATTATAGCATGGGTATAACCTTCCTTAACTACCTTATTTAATACTTCAGTTATTTTTTCAATACTAGGAAGTGAAGTTTTCGGAATCTCTGTTTCCAGTCTATCATACATCATTTGAGGTGTTAGTTCTAATCTGTCTTCATATTCTTCACCATTATTATATATAACTCTGAAAGGAAGTAATTTAATATTATTTTCTTCTATAAGTTCAATTGGTATATCTGATGCACTATCAGTTAATAAGGCTATTTTCTGCATATGCAAACCTCCTTATGTAATAAATATTAAATATATTATATCACTATTGATAAAGTTATCAATAGTGATATACAAAAAACCTATCATTACTGATAGATTTTTGTATATATCCAATACTATTCTGCCATGTTCAGGAAGTCTGTACTGACCCAATTATAAATAAAATAAACAAGCCACGAATCTTTTACTGCTCCAATTTTACAATGAATTTAAAACAGTAAAAAATTCATGGCTTGTTTATTCTGATTTTGGGTTAATATTAATTACCTAAAGTTGCAAGAATAACGGCTTTAATTGAATGAAGTCTGTTTTCTGCTTCATCAAAAACAACTGATTGTTTTCCTTCAAATACATCATTTGTTACTTCCAAAGCATTAAGTCCAAATTTTTCACAAACCTTCTTTCCTATTGTCGTTTCCAAATCATGATATGATGGAAGACAATGCATAAATATTGCCCTATCAGGAGCATTATCCATAACAGATTTATTAACTTGATATGGAAGCATTAATTTTATTCTTTCATCCCATGAACTTTCCGGCTCACCCATGGATACCCATATATCAGTATAAATAACATCTGCATTTTTTGTACTTTCTTTAACATCTTCACTTAGGGTTATTGTACATCCATTTTCTTCTGCAATTTTTTCACAAATATCTACTAATTCTTTTGATGGAAAAAATTCTTTTGGTGCACATGCTGTATAATTTATTCCCATTTTTGCACAAGCAACCATAAGAGAATTTCCCATATTATATCTTGC
>CAZPRO010000010.1:0-29473 GCA_964588775.1 uncultured Clostridium sp. | reverse complement strand
TCACCCATATAAACAAAATTTAATCCTTTAAGATAACCAAAGTGCTCTTCCATTGTTAAAAGGTCTGCAATCATTTGAGTTGGATGAAATTCATCAGTAAGACCATTCCAAACAGGAACCCCTGCATATGCTGCTAAAGTTTCAACTATATCTTGTCCATAGCCACGATATTCTATTCCATCATACATTCTTCCAAGAACTCTTGCTGTATCTTTTATGCTTTCCTTTTTACCCATTTGTGAACCAGCTGCATCTAAATATGTAACTCCTAATCCCAAATCATTTCCTGCAACCTCAAAAGCACATCTTGTTCTTGTTGAAGTTTTTTCAAACAACAATACAATATTTTTACCTTTTAATCTGTCATGAGGAATTCCTGCCCTTTTAAGACTTTTCAAATCCTTAGCTAAATCTATTAAATATCGTATCTCCTGTGATGTGTAATCCAATAATTTTAAAAAATGACGACCCCTCAAATTTATTGCCATATCTTCATCCTCCTGTTTCTTTTTTGGTATAATTATACTATAAATTCAAGTATATGTCTAGTTTATATGCATATTTATACAAAACTATTAATTCTTTGTGTTTAATTAATTTTATAAAATGTATAATACATTATTCAATTATTATTTTATCTTAAACTTTAGTAATTGATTTAAAATATTAAAAATTTAATATTTTATTACAGCAGTATCTTCTTATAAAATACTCCAGCACGCTATTATAAATTTTTTTACCATATTCATAAAATTCTTTATCATTACTTACTTTATCCAAAACCTCAACAAGCATTTTTTCTACCTGTTCTTCTCTAATTATTTTGAATCTGCTTTCAATGGCAAGTTCACTAAGCTTATCACATATTCTTGTTATAAAAATAAGCAGATTTATATCTGAATTTTGAAAGTCATTATTGTAAATAGGTTTCATACCTTTTGATTTATGATATTTTATTATGGTGCATATATCCTTTATAATATTATTTTCAAATTTAGGAATATGGTTAATATGGCAGAATTGGCTATTGTTTAAGAATTCATAAATAAAATTACTTCCACATGTACAATGTCTTTTGTCATATTTTTTTATATCATGAGTTAAGCACCCAAAATATAATATATTTTCAAGATACATTTTTTTACTGCTGATTTTAAAACAGCTTATATTATCATTAAAAATATCAAGAGATAAATCTGCAACAATTTTGCAATGGATTTTTCTGTATAACATTTTATCTTTTATATAGGGGGTATTACTTTTTTCATTATATTGTTTAATACTTTCTTTCCATAGTTTATGATTGTACACAAGTAAATCAGTTAAATTTAAATTTTTAAAAGCTTCTTTATTTAATATTGTGATGCATCTCCAAATTTTCATGATTAATAAATATATATTTGTTTTTTTTGTTTTTAGAATTATATTTATGTTTTTTTCTTTCTTTGTTTTTGGTTTTAGGGCATAGTTTAGTTTACATAATAATTGTGATGTTAAATTAAAGATAATTCTACTTCACCATTGAAAGACTCTTCCATATAGAATTGTAGTATTATCAATTATAGTAATTGCTGCCATGATTATGATCAAATTAATTACATCAATAGATTTAACTGATTTCAATAAAGAAGTAAACAATCTTTTCAATTCATCTTATTAGCATAAAAAGCAGAGGAATGTTTCTTAAAATTAATGTTAGCTGCATACATACTATACTTATATATGTAGTTAAATTAATTTTAGAAAACATTCCTCACTTTATTTATCAGTGTCTACCTGAATGCTTATGGACAATTGAGAATTAACCTGTATTAATTTTAATACACTTCCATTTTTTAAGTTCCATATGGTTGCTCTTCGTCCGGAACCTTCCTTTAATGTATTTTCTTCTTCTCCTGTTTTTTCTCCAAAAATTTCAGTTAACTTATTCTCATAATCATTAAAATCTTTTCCATTTAAAACTGCTGATATATCATAAACTTTGCTATCACCTAAATTAACAAAGACCTGAGATTTTTCATCAAGAAGGTCTGCTTCATATTTACGACTTAAGACTGGTTCTCCTGTAGGAACACCTGTGCCAAGCTTTAAAAGAACCTCACTGTCATCCTTACCCATTAATTCAGCTAAAATTTCTATTAAATCCTTTGTGTTTTCAGCTTCTATCTCAGTTGTTTCCTTAACTTTCTCTTTTTCAGTTTTTTCAACATTAGAATCTACATTACTTTTATTACTACATGCTGTAAATAATGCAACAGGCATTAAACAAATCAGTGCTAATATTAGCAATTTTTTTATCATAGACATAAACCTCCATGTAATTTTTCTTAGGATTATTATAACCTAAAATTATAGAAAAATCGTAATAGTCATAAATTTTTAATAATATTGTAATATTATTAAAAACCTAATATTTTTTCTTTAATTCTTATAACATGGTAAGATTGTCAGTCTGTAATCCTTCCAGCATACTGCATATTGGATGTACTTAAAACACTTATTTTTATTACATCTCCTGTATGAGGTGCGTGAATATACATATCATTTCCTATATACATGCCCACATGAGTTGCATCATTTTTTTTATTAAATACAAAATCTCCTGGCTCTATGTCACTAATATCTACTGCTGTACAAAATTTTTGCTGTTCCTGAGATGTTCTTGGTATATCAATTCCCTGAGATTTATATACATACTGCATAAGACCTGAACAATCAAAGCCAGTTGGTGTAGTTCCTCCCCATAAATATGGAATTCCTAAATATTTTTGAGCTTCATTTATGAGATTTTTTACATTTTCATCTATGTCATCTTCTAAAGTTACAGGTACTATACTTCCATTGGAAACATTAAGCATAGTACTATTTTCTTTTATGTATTTTAGAAGCTTATCTTTTTCTTCTTGAAGTTTTTCTAATTCTTTTTCTACATATAGTCTGTCTTCTTCCAACTGTCTTCTTTCTTTTTCTACTGCTAATTTTCCTTCTTCTAAATTTTCTTTAGCTTCTTTTGCTTCTTCAATCATTTTAACATCATTTTGACAAACCTGATGAATTAATTGAATTTTTTCTAGGGCATCCATAATGTTTCCTGAAGTAAGTACAGCCTCTAAATATGATAAAGCTGTATTTTTTAATCCTCTATTATATTCAATGTCTTTCAATCTTTCTCCTAAAGCTTTATCTGTATCTTCAACTTTTTTATTTAATATTTCTATATTTTTCTCACTTTCTTCTATTTTACTTTCCTTCTCATCTAATTCATTCTGCAGCTCATTAAGTTTTTGGGTTTTTATTTCAATACTGTTGTCATATTCCTGTATATTGCATATTATTTCATATAAATTATTATCATGTCCAATATTTTGTTCTTCTAATGCCTCATTTATAACTTCCACAGGTTCTGCAAAAACACACATATGACCAATACATAATGTATTAATTAACAACCCTGCTATAATTACTATTTTTATCCTTCTCATATTTTTCTCCTCACGTCATTATTTTCTAAAGTCTGTTTTTTCATATATACAATTATACAAAGGAAATATGTCAAAATTTTTTCAGCATTATTAAGATTTTCTTACAAAACAAATAAAAAGAACTGCAACATAAATATTAAACCTATAATATCTAAATATAATCAGACATTATATAATATTTATGTTACAGTTCCTAATAAATTAAACTTTATTTATTTTCAGCTTCAAACTTTTTCATGAATTCTACTAAATATTTAACACCTTCAATTGGCATAGCATTATAAATACTTGCTCTCATACCACCAACTGTTCTGTGTCCTTTTATGTTTTCAATTCCTGCTTTTTTAGCTTCAGCTACAAATTTAGCATCTAAATCAGCATTTCCAGTTACAAATGGGACATTCATTAAAGATCTATCTTCTTTTGCTACTGTTCCTTTAAATAATTCACTTTCATCTAAGAAATCATAAAGAATTTTTGCTTTTTCCTCATTTCTTTTCTTCATTTCTTCTAATCCACCAAGTTTTTTAAGATGCTTAAATACTTTTCCACATATATAGATACCATAAGCAGGTGGTGTATTATATAGAGATTTAGCATCAGCATGGATTTTATACTGAAGCATAGTTGGAGTTCCTTCAAGTACATCTTCAGTAATTAAATCTTCTCTTATTATTACTACAACTGTACCAGCAGGTCCTATATTCTTTTGAACACCTGCAAATATTAATCCGTATTTTGTTACATCTATTGGCTGAGATAAAATATCAGATGACATATCTGCAACTAATATTTTTCCTTTTGTATCTGGCAAGTCATGATATGTTGTTCCGTATATTGTGTTGTTATGACAAATATACACATAATCTGCATCATCATTAACTTGTACATTTTTCATATCTGGAATATAACTAAATGTTTTATCAGCTGAAGATGCAATTTTATTTACTTTACCGTATTTTTCAGCTTCTGCTGCTGCCTTTTTAGCCCATTGTCCTGTTATAATGTAATCAGCAACTTTATTTTTCATAAGGTTCATAGGAATCATTGCAAACTGAGTTGATCCTCCACCCTGCATAAATAACACTTTATAATTATCAGGAATGTTCATAAGATCTCTTAAATCTTTTTCAGCATCTTGAATAATTTCTTCAAAAGCTTTTGATCTATGACTCATTTCCATAACTGACATTCCAGTTCCTTTGTAATCCAGCATTTCTTCTGCTGCTTCTTTTAATACTTCTTCTGGCAATACAGCTGGACCAGCTGCAAAGTTATAAACTCTTGACATATTTGTAGCCCCCAATTTTTTTAAAATTATTATAATATCTTTTTTATTATACCACAAAATATTCCTTTGGTAATATTTTATCTATAAAAATATTAATTTATTTTACAATTTTCATAAATGTATTATATTTCTTATGAAATTAATATTCTTTACTTTTATTTTACTTTCTTAAATATTCCTACAATATTTTCATCAACATAATGCAGTATAACTGCTGAAATAATAGTACAAAGATAAACTAATCCGCAGAAAGCAACACTACTTTTAATATTTACTGATTCAGATCTAAAAATCCCCAAAAATAATCTATGTATTAAATAAATTTCTAATGCATTTTTTCCTAAGAAATTAAGTATAGGATTGCTGAACTTAATTTTCATTGTAACTAAAATAATTAATCCTATAAACATTATTTCTGAAATTGTCTGAACCACATAACATAAAAATGCAGCAGCTCGTCCAATTAGGACAGGATTATAAGCTGTAAGTGCCGGATTAGATGTTACAAATACTGAAGCTGCAAACATAACTATTGTTCCTATTGCAAAAGCAACCAATAACAAGCCATACTTTTCCTTAAAAGTTTTCATAATTTTATCTTCATTCTTTGCAAAAATCATACCTATAAAGAATATAAAGCTTGAGTTATACCACCATTCACCAGTAAACCAAAAACACATAGTCAGCTGACTTACCAATACAAATGAATAAAGCCCCATTGCAATAACTGCATATGCAAATGTGAATATACCCATATTTCTTATAGCTCTGTTTTCATCTTTAAAATTCCTAAATATAAAATAGAAAGCTATATAAAATAATGAAATAGTAATCATAAACCAGGCATTAGAATTCATAAGAGTAATACCAAGTAAAGTTGTTATTTTAAACAACAGCAAATTTGCTCCATAGCATAATGGATTTCCATCAGTATAGTATTTTGTACCAGTTAAAAATACAACAATTGCAAATATTGTATTTGCAACATATAAAGGAACTAATACTATTGGAAGTCGATTTTTCAAAAAGCCTTTCATATAATCCGGCTTATTTTTATAACTTTTAAAAAGACCATATCCTGAAAAGAAAAAGAATACTGAAACCAATAAATATCCTATATTAAAAAATATTTTCATTGCTCCTGCATCATTATTACTATAAATTAAATTTTGTGAAAAGTGATGACCTACAATTGCTATAGCACAAAACCCCTGTATTCCTTTTGAAACTTTTAAAGATAAAATATCTTCATGAAATTCTCCTGCTGGAGCTACTTTTAATCCAATCATAAGTATTAATGCAATTAGAATTACATAAACAATCATTTGACTTCCTCCCCTAAATTATGTAAATATAGTATATAATAATTAATTGATACATGTTTTTTTATACTGTTTAAACACTATAGTTGATTTTATAAGAATATTATATTGCTATTAGCAATAATCGTCTATATGTAAACGTAATTTTGGGAGGTTTTTTATGAATATAATACACGATATAAGTAATTTCATATTTATTAATAATTCAACAACACAGCACTGTGATATAATTTTTATTCCTGGAAGCAATTTTGATAAGCTTGCATATACAGCAGCATCTTTATATAAAGATGGGCTCTCATCTAAAATTCTTCCTTCTGGTAAATACAGCATAAATCACAATCATTTTGAAAATCCTTCATCTGAAACTTGCTACTCTACTGAATTTGAATTTTTAAAGGATATACTTATAAAAAATGGTGTAAAAGAATGTGACATATTAAAAGAAGATACAGCTCAAAATACCTATGAAAATTCTTTAAAAAGCAGAAAAATAACTGATAAAAACAACTTAAAAATAACAAATGCAATAATAGTCTGCAAATCCTTTCATGCACGAAGATGCTTAATGTATTATCAATTAGCTTATCCTAATACTAAATTTTATATATATCCTGTTGATTACCAAAATATTACTCGTGAAAACTGGTATAAAAGTACTTATGGCATTAATACTGTTCTTGGAGAATTGGAACGCTGTGGATGGCAGTTCAAAAAAATATTAAGTGACAGCATAAAATAAGGGCTGATTAAATCCGCCCTTATAAACATATACTATTTAAAAAATTGTTCTCCATATCCGTAATGTTCTACAACATAATCTATATCCTTATCTCCCCTTCCACTTAAGCAGACAAGAATTGTACCCTGTTTCATTTCTTTAGCTTTTTTCATTGCAAATGCTACTGCATGAGAACTTTCTATGGCTGGAATTATTCCTTCATATCTTGATAATTTAAAAAATGCTTCCATAGCTTCTTCATCTGTAACTCCAGTATACTGAACTCTTCCCAAATCTCTTAAAAAGGCATGTTCTGGTCCTACTGATGGATAATCCAAACCACTTGCTATAGAATAAACTGGTGCTGGATTGCCATTTTCATCCTTTAACATAATACTTTCAAATCCATGCATTACTCCTTTTTCACCATACTTCATAGATGCTGCATGATCTCCTAACTTTTCACTTCTTCCTAAAGGTTCAACACCAATAATATCTACTCCTGGTTCTTCTACAAAAGGTATAAACATACCTGCTGAATTACTTCCTCCACCAACACATGCTGTCACAACATCAGGCATAAAACCTGTCATTTCCTTAAATTGATCTTTAGCTTCATAACCAACTACTGATTGGAAATCTCTTACCATTAATGGAAATGGGTGTGGTCCAAGAGCTGAACCAATACAGTAAATGGAGTCTTTATAATTCTTAGCATAAGATTCAAAGGCTGAATCAACAGCTTCCTTTAAAGTTTTTAATCCATGGCTTACTGGTACAACTTTTGCTCCTAAAATCTTCATTCTAGTAACATTAGGAGCCTGTTTTTTTATATCAACTTCGCCCATATGTATTTCACATTCCAAGCCAAAATATGCTGCTGCTGTTGCAAGAGCTACACCATGTTGTCCTGCTCCAGTTTCAGCTATAAGCCTTTTTTTCCCCATATATTTTGCAAGAAGACCTTCACCCATACAATGGTTAAGTTTATGTGCTCCTGTATGGTTTAAATCCTCTCTTTTCAAATATATCTGACAATTTCCTATGGTTTTAGATAACTTTTCACAATGATATACAGGTGTTGGTCTTCCCTGAAATTCTTTTCTTATTCTTCTAAGCTCATTTATAAATTGTGATGAATGACATATTGTCTGATATGCTTCATTTATTTCTTCAAATGCTGGTTTTAACTCCTGGCTTAAATATGCTCCCCCATATGGTCCAAATCTTCCATCTTTATCAGGATAATTCTTTAAATATGTTCTATAATCCACTGTTTTCCCCCCATTTATTTATTTTATTTTTATATTTTATCATAGCAATACATACATTGTAAACATTTTATAATTATTCTATAAATTCCTGTCTTTATTCCTTTTGGGAATCTCAGTTAAAATTATTGCGCCAAACACTAATATACATCCTATAAATTCTCTACAGCTTAATGTCTCATGAAGAATAATCCATCCACCAAGAACTGCAAATACTGATTCAAGGCTCATAATAATAGATGCTGTAACAGGTTTTGTGTATTTTTGTGCTATTATCTGCAGTGTATAGGCAACTCCACTTGACATAATTCCAGCATATAATACAGGAATTAATCCATTAATAATGGAAAGCAGATTGGGCTGTTCAAATATTACCATAAAAATTGCCGATATTAATCCACACACCAAAAATTGAATACACGACATTTTTACTCCGTCTACCTTTGAGGAGAAATGATCAATCACTAAAATATGGACTGCAAAAAATACCGCACAAACAAACAAAAACATATCTCCTTTATTTATGCTCCAATTATCCTTCACACATAAAAGATACAATCCTGTCAAAGAAATAAATACAGCCAGCCATATTTTTATTCCTGCTTTGTTACCCAAAAATAATCCAAAAATAGGAACTAAAATAATATATAAGGCAGTAATAAATCCAGCCTTGCCAACACTTGTATATATTATGCCTATCTGCTGAAAACTGCTTGCAGCAAATAATGCAATGCCACAAAATATGCCTCCTAGGACCAGTTCTTTAAAATTACCATAATTGGTAATTTCCTTTTTGTTTCTAAACCTTTTTAAAAAGAACATACATGGAATTAGAAATATACCTCCTATTAAGGATCTTACACACAAAAAAGTATATGGTCCTATATAATCCATTCCTACCCTTTGGGCTACAAAAGCTGTTCCCCATATTAAAGCTGTAATAACCAGCATAATATTTCCTCTTAAATGTTTCATAATAATATTCTGCCTCCTAATTACCTATGAATAAATCTCTTTTATATGTATATTCTTATTGGCATTTTCAAAAACTTCATACCATATTTCAAAGTGAAAACCTTTTTCATCAATGATTTCAATATATTCATACTTATTGGTTCCATCTTTTACAATACCAATACTCAATGCCTGTGGATCCTTTGTATTATCCAATTCCCACATACATTTTTCAATGGAAATCAATTCATCATTGTTATATTTTACTATGTTCTGCAAATCTGATTCATTAAAAATAAAATTATTAAAAAACTTATTCCACCTTAATATAATATCTTCCTTTTTTTTATTTTCTACAGAATATAATATTTCTTTCTTTTCGTTATAATCCACGCTTAATTCTTTTAAACTGGCCTCATTTTTTTCTTTTTCTTCCATTGCAGATCTTATAATCTTTTCTTTTTCATTACAGTCATTTAAACAATTATTAATCAATTGTTCCTTGTAAACTATATCATGGACTATGGAATTTACTGATGTGTTAATATCAAAAATTCTCAGTTTAATTTCTTCATATATTTTCATTATTTCATCTAATTTATCTAGGGATGCATTTACTCTTTCCTCTTCTAATAAGGATATTTTTGAATTTAATTCTTCCTTTTCTAAAGCCAGTTCTTCTTTTATTTTTTTTAAATCTGCTATTTCTTTTGAAGCCGTATTTTGTATTTCAGTAAGATTTGTATATGCTTTTTTTTCAGTTCTTATGATTTTTTCATTTTCCTTTATATTTTCAGCCATATTATTAACCCTTTTTTTTAGTTCTGCAATTTCATTTCTTAATTCTTCTATGGCTTTTTCACTTTCCATAACTGCCATTTTTTCTTGGTCATTAACATAACTTGGCATATCTTCATCCTTTGGTGCAAATTCATGTCCATAAGCTTTAATACACATACATGTAAATTTTATAAGCTGCTGGCGATCAAATTTTTTTCCAAGTTTTAAAAAGGAGATACTCTCATCAATAATTTCTGTATTTACATTTTCTTCCTTGTTTTCTTCATTATTATATGCAGCTTTACATTTTTCATAAATCATATCAGCTTTAACAGAAGGCATTAATTTAGGTGAAATTTTAAGAGATTTACAACATTCCTCCAAAACTGCAATAGATAATTCATCATCAGATGGTGCCTGAAACTTCACTTTACATTTATCCATTAAAATTTTTTTTAATCTTAAATTTAGTTCTTCTCTTGTTATGTCTCTTAGTTCTCTTTTTGATTCTTCTAACATTGTCCATATTTCTTTAACAGCAGGTTCCTTTACATTAGGATCTTTTCCAAGTTTATTCCCTACATAATTAATTACATTAACAGCTTTTTTTACTGCCTTTTGAAACATAGGTTTGGATAAATTTATCCTGTTAATGGTTTCTAAGACAGCAATTTGATTAATTATCTGTTCATAATCCAATTTATATAATCCATCAAAAATATTTGACATATATACATCTCCTATCTATTTAATTTTATAGCAAAATGCTTATTTAAATTCCTTTTTATTTTACCATAAAACAACATATTATTGTATTTGTCTTAAAAAACCCAAAAAAGGAACTGTGGCATTAAAAATTATAACTGCTATATCCCGTATTATTATAAAGCAAAACACCAGATGTAGTGGAATTCATTTTCTGCCACAGCCTCTTTAAATTTTAAAATATACTTCCTGCTGCCAATAATTTATTATCCAGCTTTTTAAAATAATTATAATGACATTTGTTAAAACTATTGATTTTTACGCCATTATTAGTTGTAGAACTATGAATATACTGTTGATTACCTAAATACATTGCAACATGACCTTTAAAGAACAAAAGATCTCCCATCTTTACTTTCTGAAAACTTATTTCTTTTACAGGAAAACCTTCTTTTATAACTGCATCTCTGTAAATAAGTATATTGTTAAGCATGTAGGCCATAGAACATAAACCAGAACAATCTATTCCCATAGGAGATTTTCCACCCCATCTGTACTGTGTTCCAATATAGCTTAATGCAGCATTGGCGATATTTCGTCTCAGGATATTTTCTTCTATGGATTTATAGTCCTCTTTTTTATCTATTAAAAATTCTTTTCTCACATATCCAGTTCTCTTATCTGCAAGCTTCACTTTTACAAACTGATTATTTTCTTCTTTTTCTTCAGCCATAGCCACCTTTGCTCCCCTTGTCAAAGTAATAATCTGCTTTCCATTATAATCAGGCCTATTTAATACATCTGCAAAAGCTGCCATACATAAAGCCTTTTTACTCTTTTCATAATCTTTCACCTCAGATTCATTTACAATAAGTTCATTCTTTTTTATATATCCTTCATAATTGTAATGGGTTCTTATGTAATACCAATTTTCATCTATTGTTTTTAATATATTTACTTTCATGCCATAAAGCACTTCATCACTATTAAGGGAAGTTTCATCCGGACTGTTTTGAATATGTCCAATAATGACATTAACTATTCCATACATATACATTCTCCTTAAATTATATCTGCCACAAATATTCTATTCATATAAAATAACTAAAATTCATAAATATTATTAAATAGCATTTATGAGAGGATATACAATGATTAAACAATATATGATTTCCTTTAATACTCCTATAGGACTCCAAAAAGGGCTTTTGCAGTTTAACATAGATAATACTAATTTAAAAGGCAGAATTATCTGCAAAAAAGGAACCAGCCTTTTTACCAAAGGAACACTAGTAAACTCCACCTTTCAGTTTGAAGGACTTTTAAATATATCTGTATTTTCAATAAATTATTATGTTAAAGGACTTTTAAATGGAAATAAAATAAAAGGCACCATATATACTAAATATGGAACCTTTTATTTTAAGGGTATTGAAAAAAATTGAAAAACTGTTTTTATTCTCCCTGATAAATTATGCAGTTTTCTGCTGTTACTTTTTGTGGAAGTTCTAAAGTCTGTATTCCATTCTCAGCAACTTTTTTCCATACCACTACTCTGTCTCCAGCTTTTATATCCTGAACTGTAATAATA
Organism: uncultured Clostridium sp.; assembly: GCA_964588775.1. Lineage (GTDB taxonomy): Bacteria > Bacillota > Clostridia > Clostridiales > Clostridiaceae > Clostridium. The sequence goes on along the minus strand of CAZPRO010000010.1, from coordinate 17,356 downwards.
TTTCTTGTTCTATATGGACATATTATTGTATCTGAATTAATTGTTACCTGAAGACTTTTAGCTGCATCTAAAATTGAAATACTGCCATCCTCATTCTTAATAATTTCATCTATAACAAAATATACTGGTGCAGCTTCATCATTTTGCTTATTTATAATAAGAGCTTCTCCCCTAGTCATTGGTGGAATGCTGAATGTCATTGCTGTATCTGCATAAGCATCTATGGAACTATTTTCTTTTAAATCACTTAATAAGGCCGCAGTTCTTAAAGATGCATCAATAATCATAGTATTATTATTGATATTTACCCTGACATCCTCATTATTATATCCATTTTTTACTACAACCCAGTTTTCTTCTTTCTCCCCAGCCTGGCCACTTAAGAAATTCAGCTCATTGTTTTCAGCATTATTATCTTCCTGTGATAAAAAAATGTTAGAAACATTTTCTCTATACACTGTGGCCATCTGTGCTTTAACACCATATGTACCTATTGATGTAACTGTCACTACTCCTAAAATCATTAGTCCTATTTTTTTTAACCTCATCTTTTGTCAGCTCCTTTTTTATTTATCATTATATAATACAAAAATAATATGTAATTCAGGTGCCTTTTTCCTAATATACATGCAGCTTTTTCATTTGTTCTTTTCTCATTAAAATTCATGGTTGATTATAATTCAAAATCCCATAAACATAAATAATATACATAAAATAAATATGCTTAATGTGGTTATTATGGCCAGCTTTAATACAAATTTTTTATTAAATGTGCCTAAAAGTATAATTAAATTTTTTAAATCCAGCATGGGACCCAGAAGTAAAAAACCAACACATCCGCATATTCCTTGTGAATCCAAAAATCCAGCTCCAACAAAACTATCAGCTTCTGAGCATAGACTTAAAGAAAAACCTAAAATCATCATGAATAATATGGATAATATGCCGCCGCTTCCTAACTTTAAAATATTAAATTTGGAAGCAAAAACTTGAAATAAACTACTTAGCAATGCTCCGTATATTAAATATCCAGTTATATGCCAAAATTCACAATTAGTGTGTTTTATAATTTTAAATAGTCCTTTTTCTTCTTCAAAATAACCACATCCACAAGTACACATATGATCCACATATGCTGATGAATTTAATATATTTTGTTTTCTACATAATATATCACTTATTACACCTGTTATTATACTGCATATAAATCCCCCTAACACTCTTAAAATCACTACTGAAATCCTATTAGAAAAGGCACAATATGTGGAGAAAATGACAATGGGATTTATAATAGGAACTGCCAGCATAAGTGTAATTCCAAGACCAACAGGCATACCTTTCTTTATAAGTCTTCTTGCAATGGGAACTATAGCACACTCACATACAGGCATAATCAGTCCAATACAGGCCATTTGGAAATATGCAAGAATAATATTTTTAGGAACAATCTTCCTTATAATGTTTTCTGATACATAAATTTGTATACACCCACTTACAAAAGAGCCTAAAATAACAAAGGGAACAGCTTCTATTAATATATCAATGAATATATGTGCAAAATTTATAATGTCATGACTAAGATGTATATAAGGGCTTTTATGGAGCAGCATAAAAATCCCCATTATAATTAATATTATAAATCCAAAATAATTATTTTTTACTTTCATATTGCTGCTCCATTTTAATTAGTCAAATATCTTTTCATTTTCAATTTAATAGTCTTTATATAATAATTTTCAATTATATGTGCTTTTCTTATGTTTTCTGTAAACATGGCCTTATTCTTGCTTTTAATAATCACTGCTCGTTGATTAATTTGTCTCATTTCTTTTTCTATATAAAGCATTTTATTATCATAATTATTAAGTATTATAAAATCACTTCTTCTTATTGCAGGGATGAGAAAATTATAAAGATTTTTCATCTGAATGTTGAATTGAGTACAGTCACATACAAAATATACACATTTAATCTTTGCAATGTTCTTTAAAGGTCCTTTATTAAATAATTTTTCTATTTTCCATAAATCAAAGGTTCCATTATATTCAATAAATATTCTGTCTGCATTAAAACCATTTTTAAGTTTTAATATTTTTTCATATAAGTGAAACATTTCACAGTTCTTCTCAACAGCTGCTTTTCTGATTTTGCTGCCATCTATGCTGCTTCTGCCATTTTCCAATAATATTATTCCTGTCCTTTCTTCCATGCATTTCTCTGCATCCAGCAGACTATTTATAAAACTTGTCTTTCCAGATCCTAAAAAACCACATACTATTTCAGTTTCTACTTTCACTAATTTCCACCTACTTGTTTTAAATTTTAAGTGAACAGATTAATTATTTTTTCCTTCTCTAAATGGAATCCAATTAACTGAATACATTTTCTATTACTCCATTTTATCTTTTTTAAGTCAAATTCATCATTTACATAATTTAACATATAATATTCTCCACAACTGTTTTGTATTACACCTTTTGCCCTTATGACTGTTCCAAAGGTTTTTTCATTTATATATGCAAATTTTTTTCTAAGCTCATCTTTGTGGAAAGGTTTAAAAATATCTATCTTTAAGGTTTCAAATGTGATGTTTTTCTTATGGCAAATATATTTGTCATATCTGCTATTTTTAATAGTATAAATATTTTTTTCTTCTTTGTTTAGCAATACTTTGCTGCTAATTGTCTTATATGAATCAAAAATTAATGCATTTCTGTTTATTCTTAATATTTCATCCTTTATATTTTTTAACATATCCCTGCTCTTATTTTCTGTTCTTGATAAAATTATTTTTTGTGCATATTTTATTTGATCAGTATAAAATTCATAAAAATTATTAAGATAATATGTGAAATTATCACTATCAATTACAGTTATAATACTTCTTAATTCTAATCTATCCTTAAATCTAATTTCATCCAATACATTTATAATCTCACTTAATTTTGCTACACCAGAAGGTTCAATAATAATACAGGATGTATTGTATTTATCTAATATTTCAAAAAGCATATGACTAAAATTTTTATTAATTTCACAACATATACATCCAGCATTAATTTCTTTTACCATTATTTGTGTTTCACCTAATATTTGTCCATCTATGGATATTTCCCCAAATTCATTTTCAATTATAATAGTGTCATCATTATATGCACCATTATCTATCATATATTTTATAAGAGATGTTTTTCCTGCTCCCAAAAAGCCAGAATATATATCTACTTTTATACTCATATTATCTCCTCATATATTGTTCACATATATTTATATATATTAAAGCACATATTCTTTAAGAACATGTGCTTTTATTATTTTTCACTATCTTTTCTATATAGTACATATTAGTGCCATTCATTTATTAAAATCATTATTAATCTTTTTAATTAATCTTCAGCATATATTTTTATTATTTCAACTATAATCTTTGTGGCCATGTCCATGCCCTCTGCTGTTATATGTTCATATTCTCCATGATATGCAAAGCCTCCGGTTCCAAGATTAGGACAAGGAAGACCCATATAACTTAATGCTGCTCCGTCAGTTCCTCCTCTTATTGGTTCTATTATTGGTGTTATTTTTAAATTTTTCATGGCCTTTTTTGCATTATCAATTAAGTGAAAACAGGGTTTTATATGTTCAAGCATATTTCTATACTGGTCTTTTATCTGTATTGTAACTGTACCTTCTCCATATTTTTCATTTAATAATTTACAGGAAAGTTCCATAATATCTTTTTTGTTTTGAAGTTTATTCATATCATGATCTCTTAAAATATAACTAACTACAGCTTCATCAGTATTTCCATATATTTTTTCTAAATAATAAAATCCTTCATAATTTTCTGTGTATTCCGGCCTTTCACATTTTGGAAGCATATTATTAAATTCCATAGCTACAAGGGAAGCATTAATCATGGTATTTTTGGCACTTCCAGGATGAACACTTACTCCCTTTACTGTAACTTGTGCACTTGCAGCATTAAAATTTTCATAGGAAAGTTCACCTTCAACGCCTCCATCAACAGTATATGCAAATTGTGCTCCAAAGTTTTTAACATCAAAGAAATCAGCACCCTTACCCACTTCCTCATCCGGCGTAAATCCTATCAGTATATCTCCATGATTTATGTTATTTTTAATTATTACTTCACAAGCTGTAAGAATTTCAGCAATACCTGCCTTATCATCTGCTCCCAAAAGAGTATTACCATCTGTTGTAATTAATGTCCTGCCTTTTAAGGTTTTTAAATGAGGAAATTTACTTACACTTAATGTTTTTTTATTATTAAGCTTTACATCTTTTCCATCATAATTTTCAATTATTTGTGGTTTTACATTTTCACCACATGCAGATGGAGCAGTATCTATATGTGCAATAAATCCTATTTTAGGTCTATTTTCATAGCCTTTAGTTGCTGGTATTTTACCATATACATAACAATTATCATCTAGCCGGCAGTTTTTAATACCTAAATCAATCATTTCATTAACCAAAATCCTTGCCAAATCAAATTGTCTTAATGTAGTTGGAATAGTTGTTGAATTTTCCTCTGATGTTGTGTGAACTTTTACATATTTTAAAAATCTTTCATATGCTTTCATAAATTTCCTCCTAATTTACACATATTGGCTTAAGTATAATTCTGCTTTATATTTTATTTTAAAAACAAAATCCATACATATCCCCCCTGCTACTATTAAAGCAAAACTAATATGGAAATGTTTTATAATTCCCATCAGCATAAATAACTGTGAAAGCAGCAGGACTATTCTTGAAGAAAATAGAATATACATGCCTTTGTTTATAACAGAAATGCTGTCCTGAATCAAAAAGAAATAGCATACATACACTACACTATTTATTAAAATTTCAATGTATGACAGTTTATTAATAACTGGTATTATTTTTAATATATTTCCTGTAACTATGCATCCTATGGCTATTATAACAGTTTTTTTAGAACATGAAATAAGAGAACCATATTTTTTGAAATATCTAATAATCTTATATTTTTTCTTACTGTTTTCTTTTAAAAATTTAAATCTGCTTCCCAGTATTATTGAAAATATATATGTTATTAACATAATTCCTACAGGAAGTGAAATTATTGACAGATAAAATATTGTATTTAAATATCCTTTAGACAAAGGTGGATTTTGTCCCATATATGAAACAATACTTAAAACTTCTTCCATAGATTCTCTGCATTGTTCAATAATATTATATCCTAATAAATTCGAAAAATTAAAATTTATTACAAGCATTGCAATACAGGATAAAACAGAACCATAAAATATATCATCCATTATATTGAAAGATGATGGAATAAGATATGCACATATTATGCCATAAATCATACTTTGACTCATTAATATGGCAGATGACACATCTCCTATTGCAAAAACTATAAGCAATAGACATGTAAAACTGCTTAAAACAGTATATTTTAACCCACATCTAAAATAAATTAGTACAATAAGTATTGGTACTACAAAATCAATATATCCCAAATACCCAAGGCCGCTTCCAATAAGTACAATGGTTAAAACTACAAAAGCGGCAGACATCATGGCTGCTTCAGCCAGTCTTTTTGTATTCAATAAAAGCACTCCTTTTAATTTAAAATTATTCCAAATATTTTAAATTTTATTCTTAATATTTACATAAAAAATAATAAACTATATATTATTAATTGCAATATATAAAAAGACTGCAGCCAAAATTAAATTTTACAAAATTCTCAATTCTGCTTTAATAATAAATTGCAAATTTTGTATTTATAATGTTTAATGCTGCAAGCCCTTTTAATAATATTCTAATTAGGATAATAATAAAAATGAGTAGATCTGTCTGATATTGATGTATCTACATAAACAGCCCTTCTATGTAGAATCTTGTTGTCATAATTATATTTTTGATTGTCTACAATATAAGCATATCCATTTTCTGCCCATCCCATAAAAATATATACATGACTATAATTATTAGTAAACACAATATCTCCAGGTTTTAAATAGGATAAATCACTACATGAAGCAAAACCCATTCCCTTTAATATATTCTCAAGCTGATAAGTATTAGCTGTTGCATTTGGTATATTAAGGCCTATTCTTCTCATTGCCTCTGATGCAAAATAAACACAATTGTTATCAGTTCTTCCTCCATGAAGCTGAACTGCTCGGTTATCAACACTTACTTGATTTGCCCCATTAGTCATATATTTAAATAATCTAAAATTAAAATCGGAATGTGAATATGTACTTGTAATATTCTGTGCCTTTCCATCAGATCCAATATATTTATTATCATTAATCCACTTGTTTCTAATAAGCATACCATTTAAATCAAATCTATACTCTTCACCATTAATTGTAACAGCCTTGTTTATAGCCATTTCTCCAGAAACAGGCATGAAATAATATTGATTTTGTCCCATACTTACAAAACCATAAAGCATTTGTCCATTGGCATCAAAATAATACTTCTTATTATTATAATATCCAAGTCCTGTAACTCTTGCTCCAGTACTATCCACATAATAATTCCTGCCATCAATAGTAAGAATTTTATTTTTCTGCATTTCTCCTTTCTCATTAAAGTAATACCATTTATTACTTATCATAACCCACTTATTTTTAGCCAATCCATTCTTTTCATAATAATATGATTGTCCGTTTTCTTCTTGAAGCCCCTGCTTTATTGAGCCATCATCATTAAAGTTATATATAACTCCATCAATTTCTTTAGTCCCTGTTAATGTATCTCCATTTTTATCAAGGTAAATCCATTTGCCATTTAAAAAATAGAAACCTTTAGGCAGCTTAAAATTATTTCCTCTAATTTCACAGCTTGCATATGTACCTTCAGATATTTTATTTAATACGCTTTCTGGCAATTCTTTTAAATTATTATCTCCAATATCTAAAACCTTTAAATTTTCCAGTTGTCCCAATTCTTCAGGCACATACCCAGTTAAACTGCAATCATTCAATTTTAGAGTATTTAAATTTTTTAACAGTCTTATCTCTTCAGGTATGCTGTCTTTTATTCTTTCACCACTTAAATCAATAACTGTAATGTTATTAAAATCAGTAATACTTAACTTATCTATATCTTTACCAGCTCTATTTGCAACTTCTTCAGTAAGCCAGTTATGGGTTATATATATGGTTTCCTGATAGCTTGTCCTAGTTTGAGCTCCATATACATTTTTTACAGGACTTGCAGCTACTGTAAGTATTGCACTTAATAATAGTATTGTTTTATATTTCTTCATTTTAGACCTCCGTTGCATAAATACTTATCTATTATATCATTTTCTTTTTGACACTACAAATTTGTACATAAAACAAAGAAGATAAAATCAAACTACTGATTATCTTCTTCATATTTTAACAAAATATTATTTTATAATGTTTGTTTTTAATACATCTATTAATTGCTGCATTTCTTCATCTGTGCCTATGGTTATTCTTAAATAGTCCTTTATGCGCTCTTTATTAAAATGTCTTACTAATATTCCATTTTCCTTAAGAGAATTATATAAGTATTCACCCTTTAATGATTTATGTTTTGCAAAAACAAAGTTTGCCTTTGATGGCAGAACCTGAAATCCAAGTTTTTTCAATTCATCTGAATATTTTTCTCTTGTATTTATTATTTTTTTCCTTGTATAATCAAAATACTCTTTATCCTTTACAGCTTCAACAGCTGCAATAATAGCAATTCTATCCAGTGTATATGAATTAAAACTGTTCTTAACTCTGTTTAATCCCTCTATAAGCTCCTTATTTCCCATTGCAAAGCCTATTCTAAGACCTGCTAAAGACCTTGATTTTGAGAAAGTCTGGATAACCAAAAGATTAGGGTATTTATGTATAAATTCAACCATACTTTCCCCTCCAAAATCCACATAGGCTTCATCAATAATAACCACATGATTTAAATTATGTTCTATTAATTCAACAAGGTTCTTTCTCTGAATAAATCTGGCTGTTGGTGCATTAGGATTTGGAAGAATTATCCCTCCATTTTCCTTATAAAATTTATCAAGAGGTATATTAAATTCTTCATCAAGATTTATACATTCATAATCTAAATTAAATATTTCTGCATATACAGGATAAAAGGAATAGCTTATATCTGGAAACAATATTTTTTTATCTTTAGAAAAAAATGTCATAAATGACATGGCAAGGACTTCGTCAGAACCATTTCCTACAAATATTTCATCTTCATTAACTTTATAAAAATCTGCAATTTCTTTTAAAAGATCACTACAGATTGGATCTGGATACAATTTAAGATCTTCAAACTGTGCTTCTCTTATTGCCTGTACCACTTTAGGTGAAGGCGGATAGGGATTTTCATTAGTATTTAACTTTATATATTTTTTATCCTTTGGCTGTTCTCCCGGAACATAAGGTTCAATATTATTTACGTGTTCATTCCAAAATTTGCTCATTAATTTTTCCCCCAATTTAAACTGTTAATAAAATCATTGCTTAATATAGCTCATTATACTCTATAAAAAGTACTTATCATAGTAAACTTAAAGAAATTCCAATTATAATTCTTCCAAATCACACACCTTTATGTTCATAATTGAAATTTTATCATCAATATGATCTCTTATTATTCTATGAGCCTGATTCATTTTTATTTTTTCATAATATTTTCTTGCAAGACGGCCATTACCAAAATTTTTATCTTTATTGCTGCATTCATATTCAAATATATCCTGCAGTTTTTTCCTTGCTTCACTTTCTATCATATATCCTTCTTTTTTACAATACAATAAAAATATTTCCATAAGTTCTGAAGAATTATAATCTTCAAAAGTCACTTCAAATTTAATGCGTGATTTTAAGCCTGGATTTAAATTCATTAATTCATTCATTTCATTTGTATATCCTGCCATAATTACTACTAATTTTTCTCTGTTATCTTCCATTTCTTTTATAAGGGCTGCAAGAGCTTCCTTTCCAAAATCATTATCACCTTTCCCATTAAGACTGTAAGCTTCATCAATAAATAATATTCCTCCATAGGCTTCTTTTATTTTGTCCAATGTTTTTGGTCCTGTCTGCCCTACATATTGCCCCACCAAATCACTTCTGGTAACTTCAACCATATGTCCCTTTTTTAAAACACCAATTTCTTTTAAAATTTTTCCTAAAATGCGGGCAACTGTAGTTTTTCCTGTACCAGGATTGCCTAAAAACACCATATTTAATGATATTTCTTCATATATTAACCCTAAGTCCCGCTTTTTATAACTAAGCTGCAGAGTATCCACTATATTTTGTACTATTTTTTTCACTTCCTCTAATCCAATAAGATTTTCCAGCTCTTTTTTCAAATTATTCATTTTGTGTTCTTTATTAAAGGATAAATCAATGCCAAAATCCTTAGGTTCTAAAGTTGTAAGCTGTCTTTTGGATACCTTTTTAGACCCGATTCTATAAGCTTTTTCTCTAATGGAATCTTCAATTATATTTCTTACAGCACGTGCATTAGCAAAATTTTCATCCACCTTTTCTCTAGATATCTTTTCCAAAAAAGCTTTCTGACCATTTTTAGAAATTTTATAATGTCTTTTTTCAGCCATTTTTTGTGCAATCTGAAGAAGCTCCTTATTGGTATAATCTTCAAAATTAACTATTAGGTTTATTCTGCTTTTAAGTCCTGGATTAAGATTAATAAGATTTCTCATTTCCTTTGTATATCCTGCAAAAATTACAGTAAATCTATCTCTATAATCCTCCATTGCTTTAATTAGGGTTTCTATTGCTTCTTTTCCAAAATCATTACTATCCTTTTCTTTGTACAATGAATATGCTTCATCAATAAACAGAATTCCACCTGAAGCTTTTTCGATGGCTTTTTGAGTAAGTTTTGCAGTTTCACCAACAAATCTTCCTACAATCTTACTTCTATCAACTTCTACAAGCTGCCCTTTTTCCAGTATACCCAAGTCACGAAAAATATCTCCTATAAGTCTTGCAACTGTGGTCTTTCCTGTTCCAGGATTGCCCAAAAAGGCAAAATGATATGCTTGACTACTATAATCATCCAAATTTAGAGCTTCATTTCTATTTTTTTCATACTCTATGAAACTTACAATTTTTTCAATTTCCGTTTTGACATTTTGTAATCCAACAAGGTCATTAAGCTTTTTAAGAGAATCATTAATACTTAATTCTTCTTTACCTATATTTTCTTTCTTTTTTAATTTCTTTTGCCTTTCCTTACTTTTAGCACTTTTTACATTTTCCTTTTTTAAGTCAATATCTTTTAAAACAAAAGAAATCTGCTCTTGTGTGGTGTATTCTTCTTCTTTTAACTCTTTCCTTATTTCATTAATAACTTTATTTTCCTTTGCTGGATTATCCTTTTCAAGAATACTGTCCAATTGGGATTTAAGTTCGCTTTTGCTTTGAAGTACTTTCTCATATATCATAGAAACAAATTTTGACACCTTTTGAGATACATAAGCATTAGAATAGGATGATATGGCTGCTTTACACCTTTTAAGACATTGGACATAATCCTCATTTAGAAATAAAAACTTTATAATATCAAGTTCAAGTTCTTCATCATTTCCAAGACCAGCCGCCCTTTGAAGGATTTCTAACACTTTCTTGGGATTTTCCACCTTTGCTATATAATAATTACTTAAAAGCCTTACTGCCTTATAATTATTTTTATCAATTTTCAAAGCCTGTTCTGCATATATAAGTGCTTCCTCATAATTATGCCTTATCATTTCTATTTTTCCAAGAGTAACCAAAGCGTCAATAGTATTGCTGTCTACTTCCAGTGCTTTTTTAGAATAATTGAAAGCACTTTCATAATCTCCTATCTTAAAAAAACAGCATCCAATAAGCCCTAGATACTTATTATTTTTTTCATCATATTTAATTGCCTTTTTCAGACTTTCCGTTGCTTTAAGGTATTCATGACAATTATAATATGTAAGTGATAAAAGATAATATAATCCTGGATGATTTGGAAAACAAGAAAGGGCATTTTTTAAAATCATGGTAGACCGTCTGAAATATCCACAATTATTATAATTTTGGATTTCATCACTAAACTTATCAAATTGTTTGGCTTCACGAAGATTTGTATACTCCATTCATGATTCCTCCCTAATTTTGCCTTAATAAAATTATATCACCATTATGATTTCATTAAATAATAAATTTTATAATAGTGAAAACCTATTTAATCATTATTGTTATAAATCCACTTGCCATCTTTATTTTTTTTCCACATAGAATATCCAGAAGTATCAAATAATATATTCACCCAAAAACTTATCTTATGGTGTAATTTAATTATATAATCCTGTATTTTTATCATAATTCCTCCAAAATAAATTATATAATTAAATATATTCATAACAAATCCACTATGTTCACCATAAATTTTCTTGTTCATTACTGTCCTTTTTTATTATACCTACTGCAACCCCAAGAATACTGAATTCATCTCCCTCATAAACTTCTATAGGTGCATATTTAGAATTAGCAGGCTTAAACAGTATTTTTTTCTCTTCTCTCTTAAATGTTTTTAATGTTGCCTCTCCTGCAAATTCCACTGCAACTATATCATTATTATTAACATACTTTGTGCTGTCAATAATAACAAAATCACCATCTTCTATATTTTTTTCAATCATGGAGTCCCCTTGTATTTTTAATATAAATGCATTTTTTACTCCTCTTATCCATTCTTCAGGAATGAAATATGTATCTTCAAGATGTTCATTCATTAATATGGGCTTACCTGCTGCAATTTCATTAAATACAGGAATTTCACAAATATTACAGGCTTTTTCTTCAATATTCATGTCTGTAATATATATATTATCTTTATCATCATTTATAAAAGTATGAGTTCTATTATGTTTTAAATCTATATATGTTTTTTTAGGAAGTTCTTTAAAACTAAATTTGGTTTCCCCATTACTAGAATATAATCCTTCATTAATTATTTTCTTAAGTATTGTGGTTTTACCTTTAAATTCATGATTAAATTCATTTAAATTTCTTTTAAATTTAATATATGAATATTGGTTTTCCATATTTTTATTGTTCATTATGTATACAACATTGGAATATGATTTAAATTTTATTAATTTTTCTATTAATAATAGTTGGACTTTTGTATATTCCTGACAATCATCTATAAAAACATGGGTATAATGCTTTTCCAAATTTTCAGCCTCTTTTAAAGCTATGAGAAATAAATCTTCCCCATCAATCCAAAACATCTTCTTCATTATAAAATTATATATTGTCATAATATCATATATATTTTTTCTTGCTTTAGAATTTTTTCTAAGTTTCACATTGTTACAATTTCTTCTGTTGCTTTCATAATATTCCTCTAATGAATATTGAAATGATTTTATATATTTTATTTCATTTATTAAAAAATCCACATTGAATTTATTTATAAATTGTTTACTAAGTTTTATATTATATTTAGAAATATCAACTTCATAGTTCCTTATAACATTTTCATTTCTTATTAGTGTATTTATTATTTCTGTTATTATTTCAATTTTTGTACTTTTTGAAATAAGACTAATCTTAGAATTTTTTTTACTACTTTTCTTAAAAGAATTAAACAAAGAAAAAGCTAAATTATCTATAGTCTGAAGTTTTAAACATTCCTTTGAGTTTCTTTTAAAAAAACTTTCCTGATAAAACTGTTCATAATGCATTTTATTATAAAGATCTTTAGTATCCTTAAGCTTTTCCTCATCCTTTATTATCATAATTATATTATCATCTTTTTCTATACAGAAGGATCTTAGGAGTTTACGTATTCTTCCAAGTGCAGCTGCAGTTTTTCCAGTATTACTAGTTCCCTTAATTATGGAAAACCCACTTTTCCTAGAATTTATTATTTTTAGCTGACTATTGGTATATTTCACTATTATCACTCCTATCTCAATAAATTTAATTATTAATTAATAATACTATAAATTCATTTAATTTGTAAAGACATACTGTGTGTTAGATAATGCTCCCTTTTTGTATCTTTTATAGCTTATTCCCTTAAATGATTATATGATTTTTCTACAGTCAATGTTATAATCAAGAAATCTGCCAATTCCATGAAAGGAAGTTTAATGTTGGAAAAATGAAATTATTCAATAAAAAATTGAGGCTTTTGCAAAAAAATCATTTCATAATTATAGCAGCATGTATGAAATAAACTGCCATATATAAAACATTTTTTGCTATAACCTCAATTTTTATATACATTATAAAAAAATAACCTATTATTATTTTAGTGATTCTTTACAGCTGTAATATCTATAATTTCATTCTGAAAGGCTTTTAAAAGAGCTTTTTCAAGAATCATTTCCTTATCATAAGCATCTACATTTTTGCATTCAGCAAAAACTTTGTTTTTTACACCTTTAGCATTTCTATATGTCAATGTAACATATGGTTTATCATATTCAACGTCTAAAATTTTGAGTCCCCATGAAATTTGTGCATAATCACCATCTACTGTAAGTTTTGTCAGTTCTTTAAGTTTGGCAGTTTCTTTATTAGGGTCTGATACAATAATTAATTCGTCTCCAACTTTATATTTTGACATAATTATCCTTCCTTTTCATAAATATTATATTCTTTCACCTATGTACTATTTTATACTTAAATTCAATAAAATAAAAGAACATTTACAATATTTTATGATTTCTTTTTATTTTACTTATTTGCATAATATGCTTTTTACTTCTTTTACTACTTCTTCTGCAATATATGCAGCATCTTCTAATGACAATGTACTATATACAGGAAGAGTAATTTCATTTTCATACATAGCAAAGGCATTTGGATAATCCTTAATATCATAACCTAAATTTTTATAAAGAGTTAATAAAGGCAATGGTTTATAATGAACATTAGTAGCTATGCCCTTTTCAGCAAGTCTTGTTATAAGCTCATTTCTTTCCTTTTCCTTAAAACCTTTAACTCTATAAAGATATAAATGATAAGATGTTTCAGTTCCTTTATCATCCTTTGTAAAGGGAATAATAGAAAATTCTTCATTCTTTAATATATCTGTATAGGTTTTAAATATTTGTCTTCTCTTTTCAAGCATTTCTTCATATCTTTTAAGCTGCCCTAAACCTATTGCTGCTCCTATATCAGTAAGATTACATTTCATGCCTGCATTTATAATATCATATTCCCAAGCACCTGCTTTTAACTTACTAAAAGCATCTTTAGTCTGTCCATGCATGGCTGTAGTTCTCATAAATTTTAATAAATCCTCATGCCCATTATAATGGTTATTATTAAATGTTAATCCTCCACCTTCACCTGTTGTCAAATTTTTCACAGCATGAAAAGAAAATGAATGGAAATCGCATTGAGAACCTACTCTCTTACCTTTATACTTTGCCCCAAAAGAATGGGCAGAATCACAAAGAATAATAATATCTTCTCTATTCATGTCTTTTAGAACCTGTTTTAATGAATCATAATCAAATGGAACCCCTGCAATGTCAATAGGCATAATAACTTTAGTTTTTGGAGTTATTTTTTCTGCTACTTTATTTATATCCATTTCAAAAGTATCTTTCTTAACATCAACATATACAAGTTTTGCACCTACATGTACACCAACACTTGATGTAGCAGTATATGTATAAGGGCTTGTTATTATTTCATCCCCTTCTTTTATTCCAAATACTTTTAATACTAATTCCATAGCTGCTGTTGCACTATTTAAGCCTAATGCATATGATGCATTACAATATTCTGCCACCTGCTTTTCAAATTCTGCAAGTTTTGGACCTGATGTTATCCATCCTGATTTCAATACTTCTGTAACAAGTTTAATTTCTTCATCTGTTATATCTGGTGGCGAAAAAGGTATCTTTTTCATTTATATTCCCCTCTCATCTATAAATTTTATTAAATTTGTTTTATTTATTATCTATATTTTATACCCCTGCTTTAGGAGTGAGTCAATATATTTTTATTTTATATAAGTCTGACCTATATATTCTTGTATTTCTTTAAGATTCCTAAAATTCTTTTTACAATACATTAAAATTTCTTCATCTGCCTTTTTTAAATCCTCAACATGTATTGGATACATGCCAGCTTTATGTGCCCCTTTTATTCCTGAAAGAGAATCTTCTATTACTATGCATTTTTTATATTGTGCCTTTATTTTATCTGCTGCTTTTATAAATATATCTGGATAAGGCTTTCCTCTTTGAACATCTTCTCCACTTACAACTGTATCAAAAAGCTTAAATATATCATGCATTTCCATCTGAATCCTAAGTCTTTCTCTTCTGCTTGAAGTTGCAAGGGCAGTTTTTATATTGTTTTCCTTTAAAAATCTTAATATCTCTTCAGCTCCATCTTTTATGGGAACCATATTATTTTTTATTGCATTTAGAAGCATATCATCTTTTTCTTTATACATTTCATCCATAGGCAGACTTTGTCCATAGCTTTCCTTAAATACCTTTATTACATTTGCACGTCCAGTTCCCATTAATGATATGTATATATCAGGATTTAATTTATAACCCCTTCTGGAAAATACTTCTGTCCATATATTTAGATAATATTTTTCTGTATCAAAAATAACACCATCCATGTCAAAAATAACAGCTTCTAATCCATTCATCTTATGCACCTCATATTATTTTTATTATTATTGTATCATAAAATTATATTTCTGCATAAAAAAACTGTTTATTAAAGATTAAGAATCCTATATTAACCATATAAATGTAAATCCTATGTTTAATATATTATTTTTAATCCCTAAATAAAACAGTCTTTAGACTTTATGCCTTAATTGTCTCTGATATATCAACAAATATACAGTTTTCTTCTAAAATGTTGATTATCTCAATTAAATCAAGCTGGCTGAATTCTTTAAATAAACTCTTAAAAGTACTTTTTGCAATACAATTTTTTCCACCTAAAAATGGTTTGACTTTATTTATGATTGCCTCTCTATTCAATTTTATACACCCTTTCATTTCCCTTTTATCTCTTACAGAAAACCTGCTTAAGATTTAACCCACTTATATTATACACCCATTTCAAAATAATTTAAATTATAATTTATAATTTTTTATAGTGTTTATTTTTCATAATTAGTCACTTATCTTTTTAAATACACCTATCTGCATATCTACTGTAACACTCATATTATCATATTGCTTTAATTGTTTCTTATTTTCTTCAGTGCTTTTCCAGTAGTGAGGTGTCATTTTTAAAAGACTCTCAATTTCCTCTTTATTTAAATCCATTTTAAAAGTAACAGCTTCTTCTTCAACACATTCACACAAGGTTTCATCAGCTATATATTTTTTGTCTTTCAAATTCACCTTTGAATATATTATTTCTCTAATTTCAATTAAATGATTTATCCTTGGAAGCACTCGTATAAAAATACCTTTTGTTTTTAAAACCCGTATTATTTCATTAATGTCAATGGGACTAAAAACAGACAATATACAGTCTGCTGAATTATCTTTTACAGGAAGATGATAGTTGTTTGCTGCTGCAAATATACATTGTTTTTCATCCCGTGCTGCACATTTTACAGCATTTTTTGAAATATCCATACCATAATAACTAACTTTGTTCTTTTTAGAACTTATAAATGCTCTTAACTTTGACAAATAATATCCTTCACCACATCCTATATCAAGAATATTTATATGTTCCTCCATATCTCTTATATATTTATAAATAATACTATTAATCCTATCATATACAGGTTTATAGAAATTTCTGTTTAAAAAATCTATTCTGGCTTCAACCATTTCCCTTGAATCTCCAGGATTATTAGTTCTTTTCATATTACTTATTATAAGATTAACATATCCCTGCCTTGCAATATCATATGAATGATTATTACAGCACTTATATACTTTAAGTTCCTTGTATTTTTTCAAATTTTCTTTACATACAGGACATGCTAATACTAAATCTTCATAACACATTACCTATCTCTCTTTCATTTTTCATTTATTATATCTTAAATCAAATTTATTATACAGCAATTATAATTACTTTAACAATATATATGGTACAGACTTTAATATGACACATAAAAAACACATCATTTTTAAGTTGCTAAAGCCTCTATTTATATAACTTTTCATTAAACAAACAATCTATCAATTCCTATAGATTAAAAAAAGCTGCTGAAAATTCCAGCAACTTTTTTATTACAAATTAAAGTTCTTCACCATTTGTAGCTATTACATTCTTATACCAGTAATAGCTGTCTTTTGGTGTACGATCTAATGATCCGCCAACTTCGTCCCTATCAACATATA
>CAZPRO010000009.1:26150-42210 GCA_964588775.1 uncultured Clostridium sp. | reverse complement strand
CGACTATTTGCAAATCACCTAAATCACTCTGCCCAGATATTGTCATACTACCCGCTGTTAAACTACTTTCAATTTGCACAGGCATTTTAAAAGAAGCAGATCCATTTGTTAAAGAGAATTTTACATCTTCTCCTTGTTTAAAAACGATGCCTTTAGTAATATCTTTAATAGTTAAACCATATGTATCTTCTCCAATACCCTCACTGGTTGCTGTTCTTATTGTCGTTGCCTCAATTGTAGAATTAGAAATAATAGAACCTGTTAAATAGCAACTATTGGCAATAAGATTACCTCTATTGTCAACTTGGAAAACTGCAGTTGAAATGTCTCCAGAATGAGCACCTGCCCACATTATAATATTGCCGACATCTTCTTCAGATTTCCAGGGGTATATATAATTGCCTTTTTCGTCTTTAAAGGGCATTATAACTGTACTTGCTGTATTAATACCAGAGGTATTACCAGCTTCATCCATAGACATTATTTTACCTTTTAAGTAAACATTGTCGGCATAAAGTCCATAGCTAGATAACCCTATACCTCCATATTCTATGCCAGTTAAATCACCTAATACTATTTTAGTATCATATTTTATTTCATTTCCATCTACTTGTAATTCGGATAAAGATAAAGCACGGCCTTGAATAAAACTATTATTATTAGAACTATTAATCCCAATAGCGGTATCTTTGTTTTTACCAAGACAAATTATAACTTTATCAATGAGTTCATCTTTTGAAGAAATTTTATTGCGACTAATTTTAATTTTATTATCATCTTTCAATACTTCTTTTACAATATAATTTTTTTCTAAATCCATGCCAATAGAGATATTGCTATCTCCAGATTCTGGTATAACATTTTTACCAGCAATAATACAGTAATCACCTTCATTAAATCCTTCTTTGTTTCCTTTTAAGGTTAATAATATTTCATTCCCTTGAAATTCAGCATCCTCAATCAAACAAGAAGGTCTAACAAAAATCATTCCGCCAACTGCTTCTACTTCACCATATTCAAGAACTGCAGTGGATAAAACACCACTAATTGTTACATTATTAAAATAAGAAGCGTCTGGTGTGATTTGCCAGCTATTGGACCAAAGGGTTTGAGTCTCGCCATTGAATTTAATACCTTCTCCTATTGAAATGATGCTATCAGTACCATTTATTGTAATATCACCAGCGTTTATGATGCCGTTGTCTTCAATGGAAATATTACCAGCTTTTATAAAAATGCCATTGTAGTTATTAGGATTCTGAATTCTAGCACTGCCCAATTGTATATAATCTTGTATTTCAGCGCCAGTACCAAGTTCAATGTTTTTCGCAACTATTTTGCCTTCTTCGCCGAATAATTCTATACTGGGATTTTCATCGTTAGGAGAATCAGAAGAGTATAAACGTGTATCATCAATCTTAAACCCACCAATTATTCCTTTGTCTACCGTTAAATTAGTGGCTGTAATTTCACCATTAAAAGTACCACTATTAGCTTTAACCTGTTCTAATATTACTCCGCCATTCTCATTAATGCTAAAAACTTTATTTCCGTCTTTGTTGTAAATATCTAAGGTGCCTTCTCTTATATCTAATCCAGTATCGGTAATTTGTATTTTACCTATTGTACCTCTTGTAGCGTTAATTTCGCCGCTAAAACTACCACTTGTAGCACTTATAGTACCTGCAATATTTACTCCAGTAGCTTCTAAATATCCATCTTCATATACAATAAATCTAGATTTTTCAGAACCGCCAGCATGAATAACCTCATGATATTGATTATCCTCAGAATCAACTCTATATAACTCTTTATTATATCCAATTCTTACACCAGTATCATTTTTTTGACTACCTACTGACAGCATTTCACGTAACCAAAGTTGACCACTATCATCAGTTTCCATCGTTATGGCGTCGAAAGCATCCTTAAGTCTAATTCCATAATTGTAATCAATAAATGTACCTTCGTCATCGTAAATTTTATTTAATCTACCAATTTTAATACGTTGAATACCAGGTTTATCAATTACTGTGATATCATCTTTATCATCAATTTGAACAGAGCCATCATCATTTTTAATTCTTAATCCATCCCAAGTTAAACTAAAACGAATAGCATCATTATCAATAATATCTTTACTAGATTTAGGAACCCAATTTTGTTCTACGCCATTTGCACCATATATACCATATTGGTCAAATCGGATAAACTTATTGAAATTAGTATTAATATAATCTCCATATTCTGATTGAGCAAAACTATAAGCGTCTAATCCAGTCGATGTCCATTTAAAAGAAGGAAATTTTCCATTCATTATATTAATTTTATTGACATCTATCTGTCCAGCATTTATATAATTAGCATTAATACCGTAACCAGTAATAGCAGACGACCATGTTTTTCCACCATCATTTGTAATAGCGATGGCACCGCTAGTAATTCTTACTATTTCTCCAGGCCTACTTAAACTTGTAGTAGTAATTCCTGTATCATCCCAAACAACACTCTGATTTTTTGCATTTTCAAGAACATAGGACGCATTAATTAAAGAATTTTGTAATGAATCATAATTAATAGTACCATTAGTTTCTATTACTGAAGCCGCTCTACCGTATTCGCCGCTATGAAACTGTAATGAATTACTTGTAGCAGCTATTCTTTGATATAAATCTTCAAATTTTGTTTTATAATTTTGAATTGTAATTATATCATTTTCAGGAGTATCAAAATAGTGAATATATTCAGAAACGATAACCTCTTCTTGCGTTGGTGTTAAAATTGGTGCAGATATTTTCCAACCAAAAAAATCAGTATCTTCAATAAAAGTTTTATCACCAATTCTATATGAATAATTTTCATATCCATCTAGATGACTTAAATCAACAACATTGATGGTATAGCTAATTTGAGGTCTTGAGGATGTATATAAAACTGAATTAGCATCAAAGTAATATAGATTATCATCCATATAATCATCAGAAATCCAACTTCCCTCTTGAATAAAACGGGAATATTTTTCATAGAATTTTTTATTAAGTAATGTTTTTTCTAATAATATAGATTTTAATCTATTTTCTATTTCAGCTAATCTTTTATTTTCTTCTTGCAAAATTGAAGTATAATTATTTTTTAATTTTTCATACTCATCATATCTCTTTTTATATACTCTAACAGCACTAAGTCTTCCTTCTGCGTTTCTATCTGAATATGTTTCGCCTTCTCCTAATTCAATTCTTTCTATAGCTTTTGCTATAGCTTCCTCATCTGAAATATCCATAGATGAACTCAAATATTGTTTTAATTCTCTTATTTCATCGTTATATAAATTAATAGATTCTTCAGCGCCGGTGCTATATACAGTAATATTACTTTCTAATTTTGTAATAGCTAACTCTTTTTCAGACTGCTCCTCAATCAAATTATCTCTTTCAATATTTAATTTTCTTAGCCTATTATAATAATTTAAATGATTGTTAGAATTTAAATATAAATCAGCATTTAATTCATTATAACTAATCAATCCCTGTTTTATATAATAATCAAAATTATAAAGGAAATTCTCTTTTGTAGGACTATCAATAGCTCGTGTAATTGAACAAGAACCATTTTCGGCGTAATCGTTTGAGTTATCTTTTACAATTACTTTGCTAGTAATTTCTTCTGAATTAATATTTCGTTGAATAGATTTTAAATTAATACCATATTTAAAACCTGCTTGATTTTCTTTTGTTATATATTGTTTTATATTAACTTTTTTCTCTGGTTTATTAATTCTTCTATAGTAAATTTGACTAGATTCTTGATTAGAGCTTGAAATATTCTTCTTTAATTTTGGTTCAGCAGTATCATCATTTTTTTCAAAACAATAATCATTATCATCTAATTCATCTAATGTTACTTCTTCATAAGTTTGTGATGTTTTTATTTTACCATTAGATTCGTGCCCAATTACAAAATCTACCCAACATTCAAAATTTTCACATATTGTTTGTATAATATTAAATCTATTGGATTCAGATATAGTTATCGCGCGATTCTTATTAAAGTTACTATCATAACTAATATTATAACCACTTGGGCATTGGTTCTCTTCATAATAGATTTCTGCTTCTTTTAAATCTTCAATTTTTGTTACATCTTTATTTATTTCTGGATTATAGAATATATACCTATATTCAATTTTAGATGTAGTTTTGTCTCCTGGAATAACTGGTACTATATTACCTTCTTCATCTTTCTCTCCATTCTCATTTTCATAATATTCAAAAAATTGAAGTTCTTTAAATAATATTATTTTATCATTATACTCATCTGTATTTTTAACAAAGAATCCAACTTTTGTAGTTGAATTATTAATAGAGAAATTTTCTTCTGTAATATTTAAAGTAACTACTTTAGTACCTTTTTCATTGTCAATAGATGTTTCACAAAAAGATTTAATAACATACTCTTTATTATCATTTAATGTATAAGAGCCTATAATAACTTCTAAATTTTCTGTTGCTTCTGTCTTTCTCCATTTTACAACATATTTAGAACCATTTTTAAAATCTTTAATCTTGCTTCTATTTTCATTTAAACCTGTATTTAAAATAAAATGATTTTTAGTTAAATTAAATTTCAAACATGGTTCATCGTCTTCTTTATTTTGTTCATTTAATCCTACAGTAACATAATCTATTGATTCTTGTCCTTCCCAGCCACTAGAATTATTAAATAAATAACCATTAATCAATAGATTTTCAACAGTAGCAGATGTTCCATAAACAGTATCTATATATCTATATAACTTCTCTTCGCCATCATTCTTAGTGTATATAGTAACATATTTATCTATATTAGGGTCAAGAATTGTTTTTTGTCTACGGATAATTCTTTCTCCTCTTGGGATAGTATTGGAAGGTTCTAATTTATCTTCAATTGCAAATTCTGGAATATTTAAAGAATTTCCTTCATCGCTGTTTTCTTTCCATTCATTAAAACCTTCTATATGATAGCTATATTTGTTTTCCTCATCAATAACTACTCCATCTTCATCTAACAATAATTGTATTTTTCCTTCTTCTAAACCGTCAAAATATAAAAATTGAAAAAATGAAGATTTCTGAGATAATACATTATAAAATACATAAATTTTTTCCTCTTTTTTAATATCAATTTCTGTACCATCTATTGTTTTAATTATTTTATACGGTTTAATAGTCGAATCTTCAGATGAAGGACTTGAATCTCTTGTTAAAGTAATCGGATATAATACTTCAATATTTTTTTCTACTAAAATATCTGAACTACCAAGTTGCCAATCACTACCTTTTAAAGTTCTTTCAATTAATTCTTCAGCAGTTCCTTGTCCGTTTTCAAGTTCTGCATCAAAAATTAATTCAAAACCTGTCTTAGATAACTCATTAATGAAAAGTCCGGTAGCATTATATGTAATTTTTTTACTTTCAGAATCTTCTACTATATCTTTAATTATAAAATCAAACCATTCAAAATCTTCATTAAATATATCTCTTTTAAATCCTACTTTTACTTTTCTTTCATTACATAATAAATTAACGAAAGGATTCTTTTTTATTACACCATCTTCTTCGTCATAATAATTATAATTTAAATAAAAACTTAAATTTATTTCACCGTTAATTTTTTCAGTAAAAACAGGCTCATGGATACTTATTGGAGAAGTCATTGTGTTAGAGCCGATTGTTGCTATTTTTTCTTCTGTATAGAAAGAATTGACAATAGACTCAACAATAGACTCATTTTCTTTTAATTCTAAATTTTCTAAGTCATCTACAATTCTATATTTACATTGTTTTGCTGTTTTGTCAAATTCACAAATTTCATATTTTTTAATATCTTCCCATAAACTAATTTCATAGGGAACTTTATTAACATTAAACACTTAATTCCCTCCTAATTAGAAATAGATATAATCATAATCAATGCTTTCTGGTTCCGCGCCGACAACATGAATCCCACAACCAGTTGTAATTGGTATTTTAAAGAAACTTCCATTGATAATATGTTTGTTATATAAATTGCCAGTTAATTTATTCTTACTATCAATACCTTGTAATAAATTAGTTTTTGTATCAAAAATAAAACCAGAATCATTGCCTAATTGTTTGATGTTTTTATCAAATTCTATTTGATACATAGCTGAATTACCACTATCACTACTATTACCTAAATAAATTTTCTCTAAAGTTAAAGGTGTGTCTTTACTCGTAAATTTAAAATAAATTTTAAAATCTGTTTCTAAATCACCAGGATTATAAATTTTTGCATAATAACTATTCGTACTTTCTGTAAAAGAGTCATAATCACCAAGTGTTTCTAACATTCCAGAAGATAATGCCCACTCTTTCTTGTTTTCTATTTCTGTATCAAGATATTTATCTAATGTTTTATGTACGGAGCGCGCGAAAGGATAATAAGCAATAAATTTTAAATTGCCTTCACCTTTATAAATACGTTTTAATTTATTATTTTCATCCGTACTTTCATCCGTACTTCCAGACGTACTTTCATCCGTACTTCCAGACGTACTTTCATCCGTACTTCCATTACTATTTTCTGATTCATCACATGGTTTATTATATAATTCACAATATAATAAATCATGTGATTCATCATATAATTCATCATATGACTCATCAAAGCAAATATAAGAAAAAGTAGGTTGCGTATTAAGTTTAACATAATATTTCTTATAAGGTGCTTCATCAAAAATTAAAGGTTTAATATCTTTTGTACTAAAAACACTCTTTAATCTTCTTAGTTTGTCTTCTGTTAAACTATCAAAAGCTATTGAAATATTAAATTCTCTTTGCTTAAAATTACTACCAAAATAATACATTCCATCTTTACCTGGTACTTCAACAGTTGAATCTTGAATATTAGGAAGCAGGTTGTCATTATACCTGCTTCCCTCACTAGTTCTAACTATACCAAGTTCAGAGGAATGTATCCCATCGAATGAAAAACCTATAAAATCTCCTTTTTGACTCATTATTAATACTTCCTCCTTTTTACTCGGTTCTATATTAAAGTAGATAATTATTCAATTTAGTCTATTATTATCGTAAAAAGTTTATTGCATTAACATTTCTATACATTGAATCTTTATGGATAATCTTTTTAATCTTATCCGCCATTTGTTCAACGTCATAATCATTACTAATTTTATCTACATTAATATTAATATCAAAATAGTTATTTCCTTTATTATTAGATTTTGATGCATCTGTTTTTCTTCTCATAAAGTCAGATAATACATCTTTTAATTGAATAAAATTATTAGTATCTCTAGGATTAAGAACTAATTCTGGTTTAGATGGAGTTCCGTCAAGCCATGCAGGGCCAGTATAGTCGGCAAGGCCACCTATTTTATATCCTTTAACCTTAAACCTATCCATTGTTTTCGGACCAAAATAGAAAGGTTCTAAACCAGAAGAAATGCCAGCAAATACCCTTAATGCCTTATAAGATTCATCTGTAAAACTGTCTGAAACAGAACCGTTATATAAACCCATACCTTTTAATGCACCAGTAATTGCTTTAACTATTTCACCAGTAGTTTGTCTTGTTATAGTAAAGGTTCCATTCCATAATTCTGAAACTTTTTTATATGTTGGCTCAGCTTGTTGAGTTTGTTGAGTTTGCGGCTGAGCATTCCAGTTTTTCATAGCATCTAAAGTAATAGAACCGCCAGTAGTTTTAGCATTTAAATTGCCTTGTGTAATTTTCTTATCTCTCATTAATTCCCAATAATAAGCTTCGTCAAAATTTCCAGCTTTAAGTGCTTCTTCAAGTTTTGCCATATAGTCTACATATCCTTCTTCTTCAGATGTAGCTAAAGATACTTCATCATTTTGCGCTTTTAATGCTTGGTCATGGAAATTAGTTTTTTCACTTTCTCTACCACTTAATTCTAATTTAATATTTCTCAATTTTTCAGATTCTTTAAGAGCTTTCATGTCATTAGCAGCAAGAGCTTTTTGCATATCTGCCATATAGTTGCTAACATCAGATTCATAAGCAACTTTGGTATAATCTCTATCTGTGGTTGGGTATATCTTTTCTAGTTCTTCTTCAATAATTTTTTGGTTTCTCTGTTTTTCAAGAATAGCAATTTTAGACCTGGCCATAGACTTATCTTCTTCTGTAGAATTTGGGTCATTCAAAACTTTAAACCATTTTTGCATTTCAGCCATATAATTAATATTTTCTCTATTATCAAGATACGCTAAAGCTTGAGCAGTTCCTACTAATAATTCATCCCAATTTTCTAATTGTTTTGCCCAAGATTCACTTTGCCAATTTTCTCCTGCAGTAATAATTTCATAAAGCTGGGTTTTTTCAATTGGTATACCGTCTTCAATATTATTTCTAGCTGCAAGAAGAATATCTCTTGCTTGTTGTGCATATGCACCAGATTCTTTATTCCATGTTAATTGTTCTTCAAGAATTTGGATTTGACGCTCTCTCTGTTCTGAAGCCTTTTCATTTTGCTTTTGCATTTCGTCAAGCTTTTGGTCTACTAAGCTATCACCATAGTCTTCTTGTTGTTCTTTTAACTGTTCCTCTAATTGTTTAATTTCAAGGTCATTCATACCAGAAGTATCTTGTCTTAAATATGCTAATCTTCTTTGCAGTTTACCTAATTCATCCTCTGTTTTTTGATTATCTCTGGCGCGACGCTGTTCATCAACCGCTTCTTGAATTGAATTTAATAAATTATTATCTGCATCTTTAATTGAATCATTGATTTCTTCAAGTCTATCAATTTCATTTTGAGCAATCTGTTCAAGCGCGTCTATAATTCTTTCTTCTATATCAAAATATTCATCTTCGCCTTGTTTTTTTATTTCATCGATTTCTTCTTCAATATCCATTAAAGAATCTTCAGCATCATCCATATCATCTTGAATTTCTTCAAGACGGTCAATCATATCTTTTACTTTATCGCCTTCGTCACTATCAGTTATAGCATCAATTTTATCCCAATTTATTTCAATTGTATTATCGTCCCAATTATAGGTGATTTCATACTTAGAAGCAAGGTCGCTATTTTCTTCAAGATATTCACGCATTTCTTGTTTGCGTTTTTCTAACCGTTCTTCTTCTAATTCTTTTTGTAATTTAAGATTCTTTAGTTGTTCTTTTTGTAATTTAATTAAATCTGATAACGAAGCATTTCTATTTTCAATTAATCTTTCATAGCGATGTTCTAATTTTTCTCTTTCACGAACTACTTCATTAATATCTTCAAGAAGATTGTAAAGCCAATCAAGGTCATTCTTCCATTTATCTTCTTTAGTGCCAGCTTTGGAAGCATTGCCGGAGCCTTTTGAATTATCACTAATATTTGTAGTTTTATGAGTAGGACTAGGACTAGGATTACTAAAATTATATCCTCCACTAGTAGTACCAAATTTAGTTACTGGTCTATCCTGATCAACTATATTTTTAGTTATATGTGCTGGATAAACAACAGCGTCAGAAGGTAATGGAACTAACTGAGGACCTCCTTCACCAACCATAAAAGAAGCATTTTGGCTAGGTAGCCATACTAATTCAGGACCAAGTTCACCAGTAAGAGTCATACCTCCATTGCCACGTGGGCCAACTATACCTTCAGTATGACCTTTCGCTACTGAACCAAAATGATGTCCTTTAGCTACAGAGCCGTAATTAATTGCTGGACGATTCATTCCTTTTGCCGCGGGCTGCTTGGGCAGTCCTGTTACATTTGCTTTAACATTAATACTAAAGGACCCAGATAAAGCTGACCTTACTTGCGCTGTTAAAGCAGACGCATTTCCTAATTTCGCTGTTGGTTTACCAGTAACATCATCTATAGCTTCCTTGGTTTCGCTTGTCATACTAGTCAAGCCATTAGTGATATAATTTACATAGCTATCTTGTTCTTCTGGAACTGGTGATTGATAATCATCTCCTTCAATAGTTACATGTGAAGTTGGATTTTCTCCATCAATATCTTCTAATTCTCCTAAAATTGTATTAGGATCTTGTCCAGTTAACAAAGAAATAATCTCGGCTTGCGTTTCAGGAGGCAAATCATCTAAAACATTGTTAAAAGCTGTAACGTCTCCTTCTGCTGCAGCAGTTAAAGCATCAACAACAACTTCATGGTCTGCACCAGTTAATTCAGTAATTTCATTAACTAAATTTTCAACACCGCCAGCATTAGCGATTTCAATTTCTAAATTTGCTTTAGCTACTTCACCAATATAGCCTAATTTACCAGTTGTAGATAAATCTTGACTCATTGCTTTTGCATATGCTGGAATATCTGATGAAAGTTGATTATGGCCAGGATCTTGTCTATTGTATTCGTCTTCAATATCTTGAGCTGTTCTTCCTTTTCTGTCTCTAGTTAAAAAATCTATTTCATCTTTTGTATATTCCTTACCATTAATATTAACAGTGCCGCCTTCAGTATTATATTCATCTTGTTGGCTTATACCTTCTTTTATATTACTTGCATATCTTTCATAATAATCAGCTTCAGCTTGATATTTTTTTGCTTCCTCAGTGCGTCCATCTTCAGTTGCTTTATCAGCTGACGCTTGATTTCTTTCTTGAAGAGTTTTAGCATTACTATAATCTTCTTGAGCTTGTTTATATTCATCATTAGTCCATTTACGAAAATCATATACATCAGCACCTTCTTTTGTGCTTTCATACTTATCCCCATGTTCAGCTTTAAAATCTTTTCTAGTTTGAGCAGCACCTTGCGTATCAAAAGGACCACCAAGAACCCCAACTAAAGCCATCATTGCTGCAGAAGCTTTATCCATACTACCACTTGCACTGGTTAAAGGGTCTTCAATATCAAAAGTTTCAAAACCATTCTCTACAGCCTGTTCTAAACTTTCTCCACTCTTTTGTCCTTTAATTTCTACACCTTGTTTTGAAAATTCTTGTAATATTTCAGTAGTTTCATCTTGAGTAGCTCCCAACATATAACTAGCAGAGATAAAATCGTCTAAATTAAGAGATAAACCTGTTAAATCACTTGCCCCTTTTTTGACTCCACCAGAAAATACAGAAGGACTTATTTCTTCTATTTGGTCAGCAAAATTTTTTAAGCTATTTTTATCTTTTAATTGATAATCAACTAAAATAATCTGTTCTTTTGTATCTTCTTGATTAGCCCAATCTTCAAATTCAGGAACATTTAAACCAGATTCTTTTTGAAGTTTAGACCTAGAAACAGCTCTTTTTCCTTCTTTTGTTTCTACACCAATTCCATTATCTTTCATTGTACTAACAACAGTATCTATATTACTGAAATTAATATTAGAAAATTGTCTTGCATTATTAAGCATACTAGTAAGGAAATCAGAGCTTATCCCTAATGCTTCTGCTAAACCCTCTAAATTAGAATCATCCCATTCTGAAAAATCTAAAGCAAATCCATTCCTATCTTTAAAAATACCATATTCTTCAAGATTATCTAAATTATATAAAGTTTTCATAAAAGCGTCTGCGCCACTTTTTCCATCTTTTAACATTGGCTCTAGACTTTTTACTTTTTTCTTTATAGTATCTATATTACCAGCATTTTCTCTTATCCATTTTTGGTCAAGCATTAACTCAGCGCCAGACCAAAAAGATTGACTTCCTTTTCCAGCAAAATTAACATCAGAAGTTATATCATCATAAATTTCTTTGAAACTTTGGCGACCAGTATAATAATCTCCTCCAGAAGTAGCTATATCGTATTCTTCTTTAACTTTGTTAGCTTTAGAGATTTCATCTGACATATCATTAAATGCTTCAGATAAAGTCATCTTCGTTTCTTGAGCATAATCTTTAAGATTATACAATTCACTTTCTAATGAATCTGCTAAAGCATTAGCTTCGTCTGTACCTACGTCTCTTAATTCCTGAATTTTATCTTCTATTTCTGTGACATTATCTTCTATAGCTTTATTATATTCTTCAATGGCTTCTGTATCTCTAGCGCTGTCATCAAAAGCTTCTTTTGCTTCAGTAATGTTATTAAAACTATCCGAAAGTTCTTTCCCGAAATTAGTACTTGTAGATAATTGTTCACTAGCATACTGGACATAATCATGCATTTGAGTTGCTGTCAAATCATCATTGAGTGCTGTATCTTCTATAAAATTACTAAAGAATTGCTGATTATCTTTAGCTACTTCATCTGCTAGTGATTGTACACCTTTTGTACTAAGGTCTCTGTCAGAAGTTGCAAAATTTTTCAAAGAGTCTATAATTGGTTGTCTAGCTTCTTTTAGCTCTGCCTTTAAATCTCCACCCTGATCAATTAAACCTTGTAAACTATAATAATCATTAATAGCATCTTGATATTCTTCAGAATCTGTGCCAAATTTTTCGGCTATATCAGTAAGGTCTTCTCTTGCTTCAGAAAGAACTTCATATCTTTCATCATATAAATCTTCTAAATCTTCGGTAGTAGCAGAATAAGAAGCTGGGGATACATAGCCTTTTATCGCAGGACCTTTAGGTGTAAAATTAGACTTTTTATCAAATTTACCCAATATTTCTTCCCCATAGATTTCTGTTTCAACAGTTCCGTTAGCTTTTGGTGTTGTTTTTGTTCCGCTAAAACTATTATCTTCAATTAGCTTATTAAATTCTTTCGCTGAATCAGAATATTTTTCTCTTATATCAAAAGTAGAAGCTTGTACTCCTTTGATTAAGGTATTTAATCCAGCTTCAGAAGAAAAAGAAGCATTTTGAAGTTCCATATTAAAATCTAAAGATTCCTGAGCTTCTTTTATTGCATCATCTTTAAGAATAACATTACCTTCAATATCTACTGATTCAACAACTTCTGGAGATATATCTGCTATTTCTTGTGCTACCTCTTTATATCTTTCATATTGTTCAGCAGATAGTCCAATATTTTTACCATTTCTATCTACACCTTTAGATAATGTATTATACTCTTCTTCCAAAGAAGTCAAAGCAGCTTTATTATCCTTATAAGTTTGTTCTGCTTCTTGCTGACGTTCAACAAGTTCATTCATATTATCTATATATTTTTGATGAATATGATTAGAAATTAATATTGCCGAACCAACAGCCCCTATAGCAGCGGCAGCAGCCATTGCTGGACCAGGGATAGCTCCAAGAGTAGAAACAATATCAGCTAATCCTCCAGCTCCAACTTGAGCTAAAGCACCTGCTCTGCTAGCAAATGCTCCTTTAGTCCATCCTTGTTGTTTATCAATATTTTTAACTTGTTTTCTTCTATTTTCAGCTTCTTTGTCGTCATAGTATTTGGCGCCTTTTTCATAATAGCTTTTTAAATTAGAATCTTTGGCATTAGCAGCATTTGCTCTTAACTTATCACCAGCACTTGACATAACATCAGGCGCAACTCCTAAAGCTAATGCCCCTAAAATATTTTTAGCATTAATTGCTTTAGTAGCTACTGCATTTTTGGCATTTGATAACATTCCACTAATAGCCTGACCACCAACCATAGCTGCCATCATTGCACCAATGCCACTTTTTCCAGTTTTTGCTACCGCTCCAGCTTTTGCTGCTGCAGCAGCTGTAGCTGCTCCTGTGGCTCCCGCACCTGCTGCGGCAGCTGTCCCTGCACCGACGGCACCTGCTAATCCACCAGATATAGCACTTATACCACTTTGTACCAAGGCTCTGCCACCCATAAATAATCCAATACCAGTTAAAGCTTTAACTAATCCAGAAAGAGGGCCAGCTAAACCAGTAAGATTATTTAATACATTAAATAGTCCAGTTAGAATATCTACTCCTAATTTAATACCGTCACTATCTAATATACCCAAAATAAATTCATGCCAAGCATTTTTTAAGACATTAACTTTAGCAGTTAATGAATCCATTGTTTTTTCAAATTGCTCATTGGAAGAGCCTGCGCTATTTTCAGCACCTTGTACTAATTCTAATAATCTTTCATTGTTACCAACTAAAGCAATAAAACGAGACTGTTGTCTTGCACCAGCGGCTACTGTAGCAATATAACGCTGAGTGTTAGTATCTAAACTATCCCATTTAGCACTAATATCTAAAATAACATCATCAAAATCTCTGAATTGCCCTGTTGTATCTCTTAAATTTACATCAATAGTTCTTAATGCTTCTTCAATCTTATTTGCATTAACTTCTTCGCCTTCTACATCAGAAATCTCGCTAGGGTCTTTTTTTAGCTCTTGGAATCTAGCAATAATTGTTTTTAAAGCTGTACCAGCAGTTTCAGGCGCCTCACGAGTAGTTTCACCTTTATACCGTCACTTTCGTGATATTTTAACACTTCTTTATGAAGTCGGAGTAGACTATACCATCAACCTTCATAGGTTGCCACTTGGTAGTCGTTGAGGGCTTTAAATTCTAAAACTTTTTTGTATTTTTACATAAAAATGATAGAAAACAACTGTTTTAAAATTTACTATCCCTGCCGATTATCCAATCCTTAGCGTTGTTACCATCTATTGGTCATTACCCTCTAGGTTCTTCGGTAGCTAAGGCTCTAAGGAACTTCCGGCATATTCGTGGTTCAATATTACCTTTCGATAATAAGGGACTGATTATGCTACCCTCGTGTAAGTAGCAAAGTTAATCATCTGAGTTAAGAAAGCCGCAGTATTATCAAAATCAGCATTAGCAGAATTAGCAATAGAAGCAGTTTTCGTCATAGCAGTAGCAATTTCATGAGTATCAGAAGCAGAAATAGCAGCTAGTTCAGAATAAACATCATTAACCCAAGTAGCAGATTGCTTAGTTAAATCCATATTAAAACCACGTATTGCTGCAGTCATTAAGTCAGTACCTTCTGTATAATCCATGTCAGCAATACGGGACATTTTCATTGTTTCTTCGCCCATACCAAAAGCTGCTTCTGTATCTAAACCCTGTTGATAATACAAAGTCATTGTTTCATAAGCGCCTTTTACTGTTGCGCCTAATTTATTAGCAGTTTCAGTATATTTAGGCATTAAATCCCATAAATCAGATATACTAAAATCTGTAACTACAGCAGTACCTGTCATAGCATCATCTAATTCTTTTACTGCCTGGAAAGCTTCTCTAGCTCCTCTTTTTAAAAGATTTAATCCTTCTGACCAACTAAAGAAATTTGTAAGACGATATTTCATATCATCTGCATCTCTTTGTTTCATAGTCAATTTATCAAATTCGCCACGATACTGTTGCAATTCTTGTTTGCCACGGTTTAAATCTTTTGTCATTTTATCTAAACCGCTTGTAGTGCCTAATCGTTGTATTGCATTTCTTAATTGTTCTACTTTATCAACTTGAAGATTTTTTATTTCATTGCCAAGTTTATCAATATCTTTTGGTATTTTATCTATTGATACGCCCTTTAATGAAGCTAATTCACTTCTAATCTTATCTAAACCAGAACCGCCACTAAGTGTATTTAAAGCATTTTGTAATCTTGTAATTTCAGAAGTAATATTTCCAAAATTTAATTTTTGGGAAGCGCTCATACCTTGATTCGCTTTATTTAATTTCTTATATCTTTCTAAAGCTTGTTTATCTTCCGCTGTTCCATTTTTATTTATATCTCTAGTAATCTTTTGTTTTTCGCCACTAGTTGCTTTAGCATATTTTGAAACATTTTTATTTTGGAGTAATTGTTGTACTTCTTGAGCGCGCTTTAGATTTTTTTGAGTGTCTTTTATCTGTTTACCGTTATTTTTTGTTGATTGCATATATGCATTCATCTTCTGTTGAAGACTTTCCATTTTTTGCAATTCACTAGTTGGTATTAGCTGATTTTTCCCACCTTTACCAAGTGCAGTCATCTGAGAATTTATTTTATTTGATAAACTAAGTATTTTTTGAAAGCTTTGTTCTAACTGGCGCATACCTTTATTATCGCCAGCTTTTATTGGCTTAGATTTTAATTTATCAAAATTTTTAATTTCGTCATCTAAAGAATCTAAATTATTCTCTAATTGACTAGTAGCATCAGCAGGTAACTTTAAACTTTTTAATTGATTTTTTAGTTTATTTATCCCGCTTGTTA
>CAZPRO010000009.1:0-26140 GCA_964588775.1 uncultured Clostridium sp. | reverse complement strand
ATTCATGTCTACCATAACGGTTCCTTTTATAGTAGTCCCCATCTATTCTATTACCTCCTTATAAAACTAATATATATTAGTTTTACATATCACTATCTATATTTTCATCTAAAAAATATATTTCCATAAAAGTCCTTTTTCCTTTTTCTCCTACTGGGCATCCTATTGCCTCAAAATTTGTCGTTATAGGTGATGCATCATCTCCTAAGCGCATAGTTAAATTTGATACTAATTTTAATTTAGGAATGTGTATTATTCCAGTTTTAACTCGGCCGCTTCCTTCTTCTTTTATTTTTGTTTTACCTTGTAATTCAAGATAGCCATTTGTAAATTGGCGGCCTATCATTAATTCTGTTGCTTGATTTTCATATCTATAATCATAATCTATAATTACATTAGTATATGGGCAACATAATTGTATTGTATTATTGTCAATTGAAGTATAATTTACTTTATCTCCTGTAGCTTCATCATAAACAAAAATTTTACTACATGGAGATTTATCTAAGATAATAAGGCAGTTTTCATCGCTTTCTTTTAATTCTCTATTATGTATAATTATTGGCTTTATATTTGAATTTCGTGTAACTATTTTAGAGTTTATTAATAACGCTAATTGTGTTTTTGAAAAAATTCCTTTTGAAAAAGAAAAATCAACTTCTTTTGTTGAATCCCACCATACATGAGATTCATTGTTATAACCACCTTTAGCAAAAACTAGATTTTTAATTTCTTGGAAATTACTAATATTTATAGAATCAAAATAAGCAATTACTTCGCCTACTTCTAATTGTTTATTATTTACTTCTATAGGATAAGTAGTTTTTATTGCAACATCGTAAAGTTCTTTAAATCCAAATTCTTGCATATATCCTCCATATAATTAAAAAGACGAATAGCTCCAGCCATCCGCCTTTTAGATTATTTAATTGTTAAAACTTATATAGTTTCAGTATCAACTGATTCGTCTATAGGTTCCGACACTTCTTGGTTTTCTGCTTCATTTAAAGAAGTATCGGTTGTTACTCCTCCGCCTTTTCATCTACTAAATTATGATTATGAATAATAACAGCATCTACTTGAGAAGTAGTCTCAGTTATTTCCTCTTCAAGGCTGTATTTAACAAGTTTCATCATTTGACCATCAGCAGGACGCATTACACGGAGATTCATATTAAATACAGAAGGGTCACCTTCAGCTTCAAGAGTAATAGTATTTTCAGACTGTACTTTTGCTTTAGGAATAATGAATTGGAAGAATTCATCTTTACCAGAAGCTTCAGAACGAGCATAAGTATCACCAGTTACATAATAAGTACCAGGGAAACTATTAGCAGAAATTTCAACTACTGCACCAGATACTTTTAAATCATAAGTACAAAAGTAAGTTTTTCCTGCTACTAAAGTTTTAACTTGCGTACCATCAATTTCACTATCAGAATAGAACTTAGGTGCTAATTTATTATAAGTTTTACCATCTGGAGCTTCATATTTTGCAGACCATCCAAAGTCTTCTGATACAGTAGCAATTTCTGTAACTTCAGCAGTAGTTACCAATTCAGATACGTTTCCATCTACTGTAGCAGTAAACTGTTCAGTTCTCATAATTTTATTGTTATAGTTTTTAACTCTGCCATTACCAAACATAATTGCCATAGATTTAGCAGAAAATAAAGCATCTTCCAAAGTAACGGTAATTTCTTTACCATAATCCCAAATAATAAGGGGAGGATTACCTTTACCACCACGAGCTTCAGCTTCTTCAGCTGTTTGTTCAATAGTAGAAACTTTTAAAGTATCGAGATATAATACAGGATTGGTAGGTTTACCAGAAGAGCTTAATTCATAAAAAGTTACATCAGCAACTTCTTTAATACCATATCTATCAAGAATATTTGTCGCCATTATTAAATAGCCTCCTATTTTTATTCAAAATTTTTAATCCAAAATTTAGGTTTTATTTTTTTAGAGTCTGCGCCAGCTAATAAACTTTTTATATCAAGGTCATATTTTTCTTTATCTTGATACATATTCATAATAGCTTTAAACGACACATAACTCATCTCTCCAATATTAAGTGGAGTAATACCAAATCCCATACAACAAATTGATGCTAAACTAGCAGACATAGATAAACCTGATTGTTTTTTTGCTTTTATTTTATCTCTATATCTTGCTTTTGCTTTTATTTTTTTAACCCTAGGGTCTTCATCAGGATTAGGTCTTTCAACCAAATCTTCTGCTATTGAAGTCCTAATTAAGTTTTGAAAATCAAAATAATCTTCTTTTTCTAAAAAGTTTAATTCATTTAAATTTTTATTTTCTTTAAGTAAAGTTTCTATATTACCTATAAGAATTTTTTTTATATCATATAAAAAAGTAATTTCTGTATGACAAAAAAATTTAAAAGCTTCCTTTGTTAAAATTTCATAACTTTTATCTGATTTACAACTCATCAATAGAAAATCAAATGGGTCTGGTACTTCATCTTCTATATTTTTCTCTACATATTCATCCTCAATTTCTTCTTGAGATAAAGTTAATATTTTTAAAAAATATCCAAATAAATCATTTGTAGCAACTTGTCTTACAGAAGGAGGATAAATATATATTTTATTTTTATATAAACGTGGCTCTAAAAGGAAAAAATGACTATCAATCATAAGTAGTTATATAAAAAGTTTGTTGATAACAGCTAATCTCTTCAGACAGAAAGTTTAGTTCAAAAGCGCCACCTTCTATTCGTCCTAATCCTTCTACTGTTTTACCTTTTAAACTTTTAGATACTTCACTCATAATAGCAAAAGGTCTTAAATTAGAATCTTTAATTAGCCATTGCGTTAAAGGAGTAAAAACTTCTACATAAATTTCTAAATCTAGAAATTCTGGATTGTTATAATTATTATAAGACCTAGCAACTCTAACAACAATTAATGATTCAGCGCCCTCTTTAGGCCCGACTTTAGGAACAATTTTTATTAATTTTTCAAAAATTTTCTCCTGTTTTTCTTCATTAGTTAATGTTGGTTTGCTTAATGGGTCTTTATCTGTATAATATAATAATTTAATTAAATTATCATTACTTAATAACCTTTTTACTATTCTTTGAAGATTAATTCCAAGTTCATCATAATTTCTTACAGACATTAGCAATTACCTCCTGATAATAACCAGAAGAAATCTTCTTCTTTATCGTTGTTCTTAGGCTCTGGAATATCACTATTTCCATATTTATAAGTTGGGTCAACAGTTACATATTCTACTCCAGGAGTTGATTGTATGTCATAACCGACTACTCTATATGCTTCTTTTAGACTATCTTTTCCAATTTCAATATAATCGTCTTTTCTTAGATGTATATTAGTAGGCATAATAAAGAAACTCATTTTTAAGTTTTCTGTATAATAAGCATTAGACCTACTTCTTGATTTTAATTCATCTTTTAGCATATTATCTTCTTGACCATACATATATGCCCAACTTTTTTGATAATTGCCTTCCCTATCTTTCCAAGAGATAAAATGCGTCATTTTTATTACAATATATTTATTATAACCACTTGCTTGTATCTCTTCTTTCCAATAAACCATCCAGATGTTTTCTTTTTTATTATTATCTATTATTGAGATAATAGTTCCATTAGGAAGATTAATATTAGTTTTAGTCAATAAATATTGTAATGTTTTAGTCTCATCTTGCTTATATTTTTCTAAAGTGCCGCATACTATTTCACCGCAATATTCAAAATCGACTCTATATACTGATTTTAATAGTTTATTTTCAAAATCTCTTTCTCTTTGTTTCTGAATACGCGTTTGATAATCTAAACCATATCTATTTAATCTTTTTAAATAAACATCAAAGTAATCCATAATTATCTAGATATAAGACCCATACAGTCAAATATCGTACTCCTAAAATATTCATATCTTAAATATCTTAAACTAGATAATTTATAATATAAAATGTAATAGTTAATAGTTTTTTCGTTTTCTTCGTAACCTAATAATTCTATTAGAATAGAATCAAGAAATTTTTCCCATTCACGCCCTTTTTCATATTCGCATAATAAACCAAAAAGCTTATTTTTTAATTTATTATTATATGCTTCTTTTATATCTTGATTACTCATTATTATGTCCTGCTAGCTTTCTGTATTTAAATGGCTTACCATTTACAGAACGATAATAAATACTTTCTAATTGTAGAGCGTTCATTCTTTCAGATTCTAAAGCTGAAATTAACTTATCTAATAAATTAGCTTGTGAAAAATCTCTTTCTTCATATAATGGTTTAACATTTTCCCAAGTCATTATATTTCTATTTAACCATTCACATTTCATATAACTTGCAATTATTTGAATTTCAATAGTTTCAAGATTATCAAAAAAATTTTCTTCATCATGTTCAAGAGAAGACCTTGGAAATTTAAATCTTACAATTGCGGCATCTAAGATTTCAATTAAATCAGTTTCAATCTCTTCCATGGTCCATTGTTGCCATTCATCTTCTAAAATTTTAGAAAGAAAAGCAGCATATACTCGTTTTAAAGGAGTCATTTTTTATTCCTCCTCGTTTTGTTTTTTCTGACTTATAGCTTTAAGTAAGTCTACTCCACATTTTTCTTTTATTAAATCAACTCTATCCATAGATACTAATTCATTTTGAATAGCATAATTTACTAATATGCGTTTTTGCTCATAATTTAAAGTATCTAAAACTTCACTTAATTCTGCTACAGGCATTACTTTTAAATATCTTTGCATAGTTTTTTCTTCAAGAGGAACTATATTTACAGGTTTTTCTGCATCTTCAGGTTCTAAGCCAATCTCTTTTTTAAAGTCCATATCTTCTATATAGAGCAATCCATTATTAAGCATATATTCTACACCTGGGTCATATATAGCTTCTTTTAATAAGTCTCTTTCTATATTAACTACAGCACCCTTTCTTGGCCATTCTCTTTTAAAACGCAAATCTGGTAAATTAATGGAAATCTTACCAGATGACATACTCTTTACACTAATTCTTTCATTCATTTTAGAACTCTCCTTTTAACTCATATTTAAATTTAGGGAGGGATTTACCCTCCCTTAAATTAATACATTTTTATTAGATACCATATGGGGAATCCATGGTATTAGGAATACTTGTGTTCTGATAAATTCCCCAATTGTGATGCGTAAGAATCGCGCAACCCATTTTTCTGTAAACATTAATTTCAACAGACTGGTCTTTATTTACAAAATCCCACATTTGAGTATTTCCTTCAAGCACAACTTTAACGATTTTTTCTTTGCCAGCAGGAAGTACATAAGCATATTGAGGATTAATCCAAGTAGTAGTGTTAGATTCATCAATATAAGATTGAGGAATTTCTACAATCGGAGAACCACGGAAGATATTTACATAACCTGTGTTATGAATAGCATCAATATCCTGAGGATGATAAACGCCCGCATAATTAGTTCCTACAGGAACGATAGCGTCGGCGCCCATTTCGCCAATAAATTCGGGAGGAGCAAAGATAACTACAGAACCACCATAAGATTTAACAGTAGTCATAAGTTTGAACATTTGTGCTCCATCAAAATCATTAGCAATAACTTTATTAGCATCAGGACGAGCAGGATTTTCAGCAGCGGCGATAAGAGCTTTTTGAACTTCGCCATAAATAGCATCAGTTAAACCAGTGTT
This sequence comes from uncultured Clostridium sp., assembly GCA_964588775.1. GTDB lineage: Bacteria > Bacillota > Clostridia > Clostridiales > Clostridiaceae > Clostridium. Next base: position 20,444 of record CAZPRO010000009.1, on the reverse strand, counting down.
AATAACATCCATTAAATCAGCAAGATTTTCAGCGCCGTCTAACCAACGTTCAAAATCCATGGTTACAGCTCCACCGACTGCTTTGCCGCCTAATTCAAAAGTTTCAGAATCTAAGCGGAAAGTTTCGTAAGTACCAGAAAGACCAACTTGCGTTAAGAATTTTCTAGCACGAGCTTTACCAATAGTACCGCGTTTGAAAATAGCTTTTTGACCCTGAGGAACAGTTTGCACTTCTGCGAACATACCAATAGAATCAATTACCTTATTAGGTACAACTTCATCGGCGGCAGTTATAATTATTTCAAAAATATCATATTTATTCTTCATAAAATCATTTATAGAAGAAGTCATTCCTTGAATAGCATCAAGCAAAGCGGCATCAACGCTTTCTACTGTGAAATTAGTAGGAGCAGTACGTTTGGCCGCATGAATCGCTAACTCTTTAAGTTCTTGTAAAGTAGCCATATTATATTTAACCTCCTATTATTTCATAGCCTGAAATTTGACAGCCGTCTGTCCATCTGGCATAGTAGTTTTCTTAATAACAAGTAATTTAATACCTTTATCAGGTTCTGTAGCAGAAACTTTGATATAACCATTTTCACATTGAGTACCAAAAAGCGCAGTATCTTTAACGCCTTCTAAAGCTTCAATAAAAGCAGGTTCATCAGTAAATTCACTATCATCAAAACATACAGTATTAGTAGTAAATTTGTCTCCTTCAGCTAAATAACCTAAACGAGGTAGAAATTCTCCTCTTTGAAGTTTAAAATTCTTTAAACCAGGAGTTCTTTCATCATACATATGTTCAGCAGTATAATTTAAAGCAATAGGAAGTTTTTCATCTTCCTTAGGAAATCTGACAATACGTTTTACATTGTCAACAGTTAAAAGCATACCATTTTCCGCAGGCAGTTCAGCAAAATCCACTTCATCAAGGAAGCATTGTGCTTCGATTCGTCCATCTCTACGAAAAGCCGCGTTATTTAACTCTAATTGGCCATAGCCATCTTTTTCAAGTTTCTTTAAAGCCATTATTACGCTCCTCCAAATTATTTTTTACTATATTTCATTAAAAGTTCTTCAAGCCCATCTCTAGGTTCATCTTTAGGAACATATCCAGGCTTGCTAACTGTATAAAAAGCGGGATTAGCTTTCTTTAATTCATAAGCTAATTCTTTATCTAAAGATTCTTCTTCAAATTCAGATAATTTTTCACTATACTTATCTAATATTTCAGCAGATAGAATATTACTATAAGAATCAAGAATAGCTTGTTTATTTTTTAATTCTACTCCAGCTTTAAAAGATTCTAATGCTTCTTTGCTTTCTTTAAGTTCTTTTAACTCATATTCAAGTTGAGAAATAGCTTCTTTAGAAGATTCAAAATTAGCATTAGCTTTATCCTTTTCTATTTCTAAAGTAGAAATTGTTTTTTCAAACTCTTCTTTTTTCGTTTCAAAATTAACAACTTCTTCTTCTAAACTATTAATTTTTTCTTCAAGTTCTTCATTTTTAGAAAAAGCTTCAGTTACTTTTTCGTCAATTTTTTCGTAATTGCCGCTGTTAATTTTCTGTAAAGCTTCAAGAGCAATTTTTTCTTCTTCTGTTACATCAAGTATATAACAACGTCTTTTTTTACCTAAAGTAATACTATCACTAGCATCATCTTTAACATATTCTACTCTTTCATAAATATTTTCTTTGTAATTTTTTACAACGGCATAATTATCATAAATTTCATAAATTGAATAATCAACTTCATAGCCGCCTTCTTCAGTAAAGTTTGGATTTAATAAACTCCAGATAGCATCAAATTTTTGATTATCAGAGAGTTTAAAATTAATTTTAAACATTAAATTTCCTCCTTGTTTTTTATCTTCAATATGTAATTCTTTCTCTTCTAAAATTTTCATAAATTCCGAAAAAGAATTATATAGATTATAGAAAGCCGCACCCTCAAAACAAGGTTCTACGGAATCTCCTAAAACTTGTAATCCTAAGAAGCACGCATCTTCATAGACAAAAAACTTTTTACCATTAATAAATTCCCATTTTCCAACAATAGATTTATCGTATAATTCCATTGATTGTGATTTGCCAATAATTTCAGAAGCTTCTTCATATATGGCAGTATAGAGAAGAACATCAACGCAAGCATAAGTTCTTAAAATTCCATCTTCATCTAAATGTTCTTCCCATGCTAAATTATAATCTTTAGGCACAACGCCATATATTCTTCCTGAATCACGTTTTAGCCCATGGTCTTCATAATCTTCTTCCTCTTCTGAATAGATACCTTTAATTGGTGCATAGGCTATTGTGCTTAATAATTTATCAGCAAATTCATCTGTTATATAAGTGCCGTTTCTATTATCATACTTATAAAAAATTCGGCAACGACCTTTTAATATAACATCATTATATTTCGATAAATCTCCATAAATTGTAACAGGAAAAGAAGAAATATTTTTATTAAATATCATCTTTATTTTCCTCCTACTTGATTATCTAAAGATTCTTCTTTTTGAATAGTATTATCTTGCTTATCTTCTTGTTCTTTTTTAGGCCTACCAATTTCATTCTTTACTTCCGTATTTTCTTTGTTATTATTTGAATCATTACCACTTTGTGTATATGAAGAAGATAATGGAATTAACTTTTTATCTAATTCTAATATATCATTTTCTAAATCTTTTAAACTAACTAAATCTTTTTGATTAATACCCATAGCAATAGCAGGAACTAAAAAACTATAACCAGAACTAGCTAATTTAAATGAGTTTGTAATATATTTATCTTCATTATAATAACTTATTGGAAGTATCATATATTTAAATTTTAAATTATTATTACCATATTCTTTATTTAATAAAGAAGTAATAAATGTAGCCATATTATTAGCAAGATACATCATCAAAGCCATATCATTTTTTACAGCAGTTTCTAAAGTAGAACTACCTGTAGAAGAAAAAACTTGTCCACTTACTCCAGCTTGTGAATAAATATTTTGTTGAAGTCTATCTAATGTACTTGAAGTACTGTCAGAAGAAGTTTTAGATACAATTGAATCTACATCTGTATAAGTAGTAAGAACACTAATGTTCTTATTATTTTTTAACATACCGACAGCGGCGGAATGCATTTCTTCTGCTTCTTCTGGCTCAAATACTAATCTCCCATCTTGAAGATGTGGAACTTTCTGGACTAAGATTTTTCTTATTTCATCTAAATCTCTTTCAATTTCTGTATCAACAGCAGTATTATATTTTATAGTAGATGGAATAATATTTAATAATAATGGTCTTCCATCAAAAAAAGAAAAACATATACTAAAATCTGCTGGTATAATAATCCAAGGGTCTTTTAATTTACCTTTTTTCCATTTTGAATATTGTCTAGATACAAAATTAGGATATGCTAATAAAGCAGAATCTCTATCTTCTTTTTTAAGAATTTTGTCAAAGTAAGATATATTGAATTCAACCATATCTCTTCCTTGAATATCTTTAAATCTAGAACAAGCATATCCACTTGGTAAATCAAGTATTGTAAAATTACCAGTATTATTTTTATATATAATCCCATAATAACTTCCATCTATTAATGCTCTTAGAGCGCAATTAGTACAAAAATTTTGTATATTAAAATTATTTATAAAATTCATCGCTTTGTTATATTTACTTTTATTAGATTTTGTGGAGAGAGATTGACCTAAATTTAGTTCTGGAACAAGTATTCCAACATATTTCAAAAGCGTTGCATAATATATAATAATTTGCTTATAAAAACCATCTTTGTAGAAATAATTGCGTGATAATTTTTGCTGCTCAACTAAAGACCCAGAATTAATGATTTCTTCAATTTGGTTAAGACTATAATCTTTAATTTTTTCTTGAAGGAGACGCGAGCCACCCCAATTATTATATCCCCCATAAGTAGACTCATTTTTTGTAACCATTGCTGAGCTAGCTTTTTTAAAGGAGGCTAAACTAAAATTTCTATTTTTTTCTTCCATTTATATTAAGTTCCCTCCGTAAAGAAAGTCAGTTTTCTTTTTGTGCCAGAACGACGGCGTTTTCTTTGAAAACTTTCTTCTTCAATTTCTTTAATTCTCCATAATCCGTAAGCAAAAGCAGAATACTTATCTTTAGGAAAACGAGAATTAATTTGTTCAAGAACAATATCCATGGAATTACCCGTTCGCTTAAGCCGCAAATTAGCCATTTCTTCAAATAATTTAGTTGTCATTTCATGCGGCATTAAACGTTTTATTCTTTTTTCCATAGGCATTTTTTGTCCTTTCTTTGTAGATAATAAGGCACTTTTTGCTTCTTGTTCTTTTATCAAAAAGCGAACTGACCCACTTGTTATTCTAGAATAAGCATTACCATGAATTTTTGAATTCAAAGGTCCATTTGCTTTAATTCCATAAAGAATTTTTATAGCTTCTTTAGGTTGGGTTTTTTGATATACTTCATCATTTATGAAACCATATGGAGGATAACATTCTCCAAATTCATCATATTGTTCTCTAACCATTTCATCACCTAAACCAACGCCTAACCCATTTGTGTCTATCACAACTTCTTTTGGATTAAATAACTTGATTATTTTTTTTAAATCAATAGCTTGACAATAAAATGGTTTTCGTTTTGCTTCAGTACCAAGTACGAACAAATTAACCAAAGTAGCATAATATTTATCATTCATAATATTAATTTTAAATACACAACAAACAGTTTGGTCATTAATCCGTCCTACATCTACTGATAATAAGTAAAATTGATTTGAACTAAGTCTATTAATTGCGTGCATTTCTGGATTTTTTATTTTTCTATATTTAGAAATTTTATCAAAATTAAACCACGATTCCTCACTTGAACCGCTCCATATCGACATATCAAAGTGTTTCACAAGTTCGTTAAACTTGTTCCTTTCGGCACTTACATTATATAAGTGTTCAGACTATATCTTAATCTATAAATTTCCATTTATATCCTTTATACGAGGATATTTTTCCATTACAACAATCACTAATTCGATGTCTATCAGAAAAAGTTTTTCTACCAGCTTCAGAAAGACTAACAAAAGTTTCTACTAATTCTCCATCATAATTATATTGACCAACTCTTTTTTGAGAAGGTTGTATGTGTGTTTTTTTAATTTCAAAAGAATTATCTTCTATATCAGACCAATAATATCCATGAGATAAAGTTTTTATCTTTCTATTTAACTGCTCTATTAACCAACTTGCATTAAAACCAGTTACTCTACAGCACTCGGCAATACTAGGATAAATAGCGACAAGTTTTTTATTATCATCATAACAAAACACCTTTCGCGGCCCTAGCTTTTCTAATCCTTGATTTTTAGATAATTCTTTATTTTCTTTTGGAGTAATCCATTCTAAATTTTCTACTGAGTTATTCAATTTATTCCCATCTTTATGATGGACTTCAGTTTTTAAGGGGTCATCATTAGGTAGATAAGTTAAAGCAACCATACGATGAGCATATAAACGATGTTTTTCTCCGTCTATACTTATAGAATAACTTTTATATCCATTTTTATAATTAATCTGTCCCTTAAGCCATTTTTGGGTTTTTGAATTAAACAATTTTCCAGTTGTTGTAATGTAATATGTTGTAACTTGACCGTTATAAATATATAACTGCATAATTATCAACTCCTTATAAATTTTTCCTTTTTTCGATTCACTTGAATCTACTTTAGTCGTTGAACCTTCTCCATTTTCAGGAGCTTGGCTGCTGATTGTACAATTCTTTTGTTTTTTAAGCAATTCGCGTCCAATCTTTCGATTCTCGCTGTAGCACAAAAGACTCTAAGCATTTCCCAGCAATTTAAGAAATTTTAAGTGAGCTATGTCTATTTAACTCACGAGCAAAAGATTCTGCATTATATGAAGGACTCATTTTTAACTTATTAATATAAGTTTTATCTAATAATCCATGCATTACAGGAACACGATAATCACATCCCATGCAAAAACTATTATTTGGGTCAATAATAGATTGTTCAAATACATCCATAAGTAAATCATAAGCAAATGAGGTTTTAACGCCAGCAGAAGTCCATTATGTTCAGTATTGTTCGTTAAGCAATACTCGTTAATAAAATAACAGCTTTATATTTCTATAAAGTTCAGACTATATCACCATCTTTCTAAAAAGATGTCCCCCACTTCCACTCACTTGAGTGTACGTCTTTCGACTAGTCGTTGAACCTTCTCTTCTTTAGAAGAGCTTGGCTGCTGATTGTCCTTGCCATTACGCATTAGGAGTTTCCAGCAATTCGAGGGAATTCAGATTATATTTCACAATATAACTGCACAACTTTTTGTTTTTCTTCTTCTGTTAATCTTGTATATTCATCATAATAATCTTTATAAGTCCTGCCTTTTCTAACAGCCATATAATTTTCGCCTTTATTCTTATTGTTAAACATTTTTCTAATTTCTGTCCAACTCATGATCTTTTTTTCTTCATTAATTAAAATAAAAAAGACTTGCTCTTTAGTTAAATTTCTATTTGATTGTTTAGAATTTTTAGCTTTTACTAAAATTGGAAATTTAGTAATCGCGCAAAAATCTTCGTAAATTTGAATTTTTTCTTCTAAAGTTTTATTATTAAATTCTTCACACCAAGGCTTATAATTTCTATTTATTTTAATATTATGAAGAGTGGCACTTGGACAGTCAAAAATCTTGCTTAATACTCCTCCACATTTATCTTCAAATAAGAAAGCGCTTTTAATATAAAAAACTTGCTCTTTTGTAAATTTGCCTTTTGGACCAGTCCATAATCCTCCAGGATTACAATTGTATCCATTGTTATAACTGTCATATTTTTTTATTAAATAAGCCTCATATTCATAAGCTTCTTCTGGATTATCAAAAATTTTATTTTCTAAAATTTCAAAGACAAAATTTTGTTCGCCGTATTTGTTAAAAGCTAATTGTAAATGTGGGTTAAAGTGCTTATTTTTTCTTAAATAATTAAAATGTCTGTTTTTTCTGACCATTGGGTCAGTAGTAATTCCTATATATCTATTATGATTAATCAGATTTTCAATTTTATAATAATAATACATAAAATCACCCTAATATTTAATTCTATATATAAGTAATTTTTAGTATTATTTCATATATAAATTTTGTTAAATTTTGAAAAAAAACAAAATTTCTCTATGAAAATTCTCTGCTGGTTGGGTTCTTTTTCATTTACTGTGTTATCTGGCAAACGTCTAGAAACGTTAAGTAGAGGTAGCACAATTTCATTAATTGGTTGTTCTTCATGGTCACGTACTTCGTCAATTAGGCCACCAGACCTTCTTCCACCACGAGTGCTATCTAGTGCACCGACGACATCGAACTGTGACCCATTACGGAATTTTAAAGTAACGTAATCTTTACCGAAGTTACCAGGAGTATCATTTACATCTCCTCCAACAACTTCCTTTCTAATTAAAGGCCATTTATCATAAATTTCAGAAATCTTCTCTTTTGCTATCTGAGCTGATTGATTTTTATTTGGCGCGCAAATAAATCTTTTTGTTCCAGGAATAAAAATACATTGTAAAATTAGACCTAGAATAGTAATAAAAGATTTTGAAAAAGCACGAGGTGCGGTAATATAAATGTCCTTATAACGCATAACCGCACGCAATGTAATTCTTTGATAAAAGAATAATTCAAAATTTGAATCTTCTGGTTTAATTAAGTCTAAATAAATATCAGGATAAGCAGTCCAAATAGATAAAATATCCGATAAAAAATCAAAATTTTTATTTAAAAAATCTTCATTAATTACTACTCCTTTATCTATCTTTATACCATCTCGCTGACCTTGTTTAGCTAAAAGCGCTGAATCTTCCAATTTTTCTTTTCCTGTAAGAATTTTTTCACTATTCTTCATTTTCTTCATCTTCTAAATCTAAATTGAACTCATCGTTCTTAAATAAATTATCATATCCATCATTATCAAAATTATCTAAATCATAATTCTGATTAGTATCATAATAATTTTCCAATTCTTTTGCGCTTTTTAAACTTTCTATTCTTTGAGTAATCTCATCTCCAATTCCACTTTCATTAGTATATAATCTTTGATTAAAATTTTGGAAGTTTTTAATAGTCTCATCAACTATATCTCTTGTTACATTATCATAAAAGTTATTCTTCCAACCTCTTTTTTCCATCCATTTAATTAATTCACCAGTAGTATCAAAATCATTAATATTCTTAACATTTTTAGGAGTAAATTCTGCAACCTTAACTAATTTATCATAAGAAGCAAGTAATTTATCAAAATCACTTCCCTCGCTAATTCTTTGGTCAACTTCATAAGAAATCTTACATATCTTTAATGCTTGGTCGCCTTGTAACGCGCCATTGACATTTTGCGTTGATAGTAAGCCTTCATATAATTTTTCTAAATAATCTAAGGCTTCCTCGTCATAATTTTTTCCCCATCTTTCGCGCAACTTCTTATATTTATTTTCTCTCAATTCAGGCAATTCTTTTTCAATATTTTTTTCTTCCTTTAGCCGCATAAATTCATGAAAGTAATCTCCCCATCCAAGATTTTCATACTCAGCGGCCAAGAATACTTCTGCATATTTCAAAAAAGTATTACTGCCATTTAATTCTCTAATTCTTTCCCATTCTGCTGGCACAAAAGGTATATCAGCATATTGACATATTTTATCAATAGCGTCCCAAGAAAAATAATTATCTTCCAAAAATTTATTTATACAATCATTGCAAATAGGAATAACTCCATCAGGATAAAAGGAAGATTTTGTTGGCGCGTAATCACTAAAGCTAAGCGTTCTGCCGCATTTGTTGCATTCGCGCATTAAAAAAGGTTTACTCTTTTTTTGTAGATTTGGTTGTAATCCCATTACAATCCACCTCTTTTTTCTCTCTTTTCTTTTCCTTCTCTATGCTTTTAAATAAAGATAAAATTTCATTTTTTTGCTTATCGCGCAAATTCTCAAAAACATTAATACAATCTTCTAGCATCTCACTAAAATCTCTTGGACTAGCATCTTCTTTTAAAATTTTTACTTTAAATAAATTACATAAACCTATAAACTCTATTGGAGTAAGTTTTGGAATAAAATAAATAAAACGCTTTATTTTTTTCTCTCGAAATTTTTGTTTTATGTTATTACTACTCATTTTTTATTATTTCTTTCCTCCTTATCACATTTTTTACATTTTCCAGAAAAGCCATCTTTAGACCTACTTTTCTTTCCAAAATATCTATTATCCTTAAGCATCGTTTTTTTGCATTTCGAACATTGCTTAAATTCTTCTTCAAAAAACAAATTCTGCAATATCTTTTCATGATAAATCGCGGCATCATTAATCCTTGGAATTATTTTATGTCTAAAAATAGTAGAAATATAATTTGCCGTATATGATTTTCCATATTTATGATTAATATCGTAAGCTATATCTTGATTGCGGCGTTTCTGTATTTTCATCTCTAATATATCTTTATGAATATCACTTAAGTCAGCCTCGCGCATATAATAATAAAGAGTATCTAATAACTCCAAAGTAGAAACAAAAATGTCTGGTCTTGTGCCGTAATCCTCAAGTTCAAACAACATATTAAATAACCAGTAAACATGCTCTAATTCCCTAAAATCAATATATAGATTAGCTTTTTTATCTTTTTGCTGTTCCTGTTTGACCCAAATTAATTTAGATATATCTTTTAATTCTTCATTTGAATAATTACCAGGTATCAACTGGTAATATTCTCTAAAAATTAATTTACTAGCTTTGTCATTTCGTTTAATTCCAAGTGGAAAAATTTTTACTTCAGAATCAAAATCTATTCTTTGATTATTTAAATGTTGTGCCTCATAGTTTATTGTATGCCGTTCTACATAATTAGAATACATATCTTTTAGGTTGAATTGCTGCCGCCGCAATTCGACTAGAAGATGTCGCTTTTTTAGGTAGATATGTTGATTCCAATGCTCTATTTCTTGTTTTATTTCTAATTGTTCTTTCTCAGAAAATTTTTTGATTAACTTATTTCTTGGTGCGTTCTTTCTTTTACCATGTTTTAACTCATAAAAATTTATCGCTAAATCTAATTTATCAATTTGATTAAAAAGCTCAAGAAAAGTTTGCCGCATTTCTTTAGGACATTCTTCCAGAGTTTTTTCTCTATCAAAAATTACCCTTGGAATTTTTGGGCGAACCTCATCATATCTCTTAAACAATAAATCATCAAAAGCGGAATTTTCAATAATTGTGTCGAGCGATTCTGGTTTTTCTTTTGCCCAAGTTTTCTTCGTTGTTTCAATTTCGATTTCTTTTGTTTGGATAGCATTTAATCCAGTTTTAGGGTCTTTCCCCCATAATATATAATTGCTTATTACATTTAATTCTTCATTAGTTAGTGGTTTATCTTTAAAGGTTTGGCTTTTTATATAATTATGGATGAATTCTGTTCTTTCATTCGTTGTTTCTAATGAAAAATCTAGGTGTAGCCTATTTATAGTAGACACCTCCTTATTATATTTTTCTATGACTTAATTATAGCATATGATACGACAGAAGTCAAATTTTGGCAAAGCCGTTATTTCGTGGAACTTTTTTTATTTCGTGTTTTTTAGATTTTTTATTTCGTGGAACTTTTTTACCACGCCCCACAAACTCCGGCAATATAAACAACCGTTTATACTAAAATAACCCCGGGGTTATGGTATTATAAGTTTTTTATTATTTTCATTTCCACTTTAATAAGCTAAAGTAATAAAGCGTTAATATTTTTCTTTCGCCATTTTTTGTGTTTACAAGTGTTTATAAATGGGTCAAAATTTTTTGAGAAAATTTAAAAAAAGGTATTGACAATACTCTCAAAATGATATATACTTATATCATTAAAAGAAAGGGGGCACCGAACACGGTGCGAAGGTGAACACTATGTTTAAAATTGAAGAAGTGTCTCGATACCATAACAGAGGGCAAAAAGCCCAACAAGATCTGATCTACCACTTTTTTGGGGAGATTCGAAAAGCTGACAATATATCATTTGATGAAAATTCGGATATTCCCGAATACAAAATGAGCGTCAAAAGCTCAAGATTTACACTCGCCTCAAACCTCAACGGCACGACCTACGAAGAACAAATCGAAGACTTCTTCAGCCGTTGCGCTTCGACCTGCTTCGCTTATGTTACTAAAGCGAATCTGGTCTATGTAATGGACAGAGCTACATTCAAAGCGTTCCTCGACCTGTTCCATACAATGGACAGAGACAGCAGGAGCCGCAGACCTGTGGTTCGTTGCAAGAGCGAGTCAAGAGCCATGCTCCAGTGGCTGGATGACCTTGACTACATGGGGCTTGCATAAGCCCCATGACCTCCCCATTCTTCCCTATCAATCTTAAGACAAAAAAGGAGCTAAGAATTATGTACGAATATCTCATCAGAGCTAAGAAATCCACCACCTATCCCCGCGAAACTGTTATCTTCGGTCACTCCTACGCAAAAGCGCTCAAAAAATATGGCTACAAAGAAGAGGACTGGATCCTGGAATCCTGCTGGTATGTTGACTAATACCAGCTTTCCTCCCGGGAAATAATCCGGCTCTGCAAAAAAGCTGGATTATTTCTCCCGGAATATTGCCCGAGCTGGAAAAAAGCTGAAAATTTTTGGGAAAAAGCTTGACTTTTTTGAAATAAAGTGCTATAATCTATTATAGAAAGCAAGCTACATTTAATAAAGCTAGGCTGTAAATTGAGCTGATTTTGAGCTGATTTTGAGCTGAAATGATCCCTGCATTTTTTCTGATTTTTTTAAAAGCTAAGATTCTAGATTGAAAATAATGTTTTATAAAAAGCTAGATACGAACAATAAAAAATAAACGCAAAGAACCAGTAAGTTCATTATATGAAATAAGTCACATTATAAAATTTCAAATTGTTAAAAGCTGATATATTACAATTATAAAAAATATACTGAAAAAAGAAAGGATAAAAAATTATGGTTATCAGAGAAGGCTATTATCCCAACGGTTTTAAATATGTTATCTGCCTTGAAAAGAAGGCTATCGTATTAAAGGAAGAGAGGAGCAAGAAGGATAAGCGGTTCCGCTGTCTGAAGGGATGCCAGAGGTATATCGACAACAAGACATATAACATGGTACGCATTGATTGAAGTAGTCAATGCGCAAGTACTATAACCATTCAACTTGTATATCTTAGTGCTATTCTTCGCGTCGTTCTATGCGACGCGTTGGTTTGCCCGGCGCGAAATAAAACCGGTGTTTATTAAAAAAAACTCTTGACTTTTATATGGAATAGTAGTATAATAATATTACAGAAAGGGGATAAAAGAAAATGCTTAAACTGTCTACTAAAAACATCATCCTTATTATCAATGCTTTTATGAACATTCTCGGAGCGTATTCCATTGAGAAAATAGGCGTTGGTGCTATCTCAGAACTAGTATTATGGAACATCCTTATGATTTTTGTGTTCAGTGATGAACATTATAGAATCAAAAAGCAAATGCAATCTCTTTTGAAGAGAGCTAAAAAAAATTCTGATTAATTTTCAAAAAGCTCTTGACTTTTTGTAGGAAATAGTGTATAATAGAATCATCAAAGAGAAAGGAAATGATAAATATGATTACAGCCAAAGACGCAAGAACTATCACCACTGCAAAAATTAATTACAAAGAAGAAGCCATTGGAAAATGGTTAGAAGGTGAATGCACCAACAAAATTATCGAAGCCGCAAATGCTGGAGAATTTTTTGTGGTTGTCGACCCTCCCCTTAATGTCGAGGGATATAATGAAAATATTCTTTTGGAAATTAGAAGGGCAGGTTATGATGTTAAGCAATATTTAGGTGGTTATCTGATTGAATGGTAATAAATTCCCACTGAGTTATAAAGACTCAGTGGTCGCGCCCGGGCTTTCGCAAAAAAATTTTCCTTTTTATATTGACTTCTGTATTATTATATGATATAATAATTACATAAAATAAAGGAGGAAAAAATATGAAAAAAATTTATAGTTATAATCAAATAATCAATATAAATGGGAAAGATTATGGAAAAGCTTCTATATTTAATAAATATTTTCTTTCTGATGAAGAAAAAGAAGATACCCCAATTAAATACGAAAGTTTTGAAAAATTATATAATGATGTAGAAAAAGGAGAAATTATTAACGCATATTGCGGAACTACCTTTTTCAAAAAAAGAAAAGCAGTAAAAATTTCTACTGAAACAACAGATATGCCAATAACAATTACAGAAAAAAATTTCCAATATGTTGGAATAGGAAAATTATATAAAGATGTTACAGATATTTTTACAATTCGCGAATTATCTAATATTTTAACAGCAGATGAATTTTGCGATTTTTTGAAAGACAGAAAAGTATTTGAAGTAAAAGATGCTTTTATTTAAGCATCTTTTTTATTTTGCCCGATTAAAAAAAATTTTTTTGGAAAAGTATTGACTTCTTTGTTTATGTATGATATAATTATCTTACAAAAAGAAAGGAAATGATAAATATGACTAGAGAAGAAATGGTTGCCAGAGTAATTTATAAGTATGGTTTTGAACATGAAATGACAATTGCTTTTAGTTCATTATGTGAAAAAGAGGATATTACAGATAATTTTGTTCTTGTTGCTTATGATTATGCAATGAATATTTATCAAGGCGAGTGACCCTCGCCCGGGCGCGGACAAAAATTTTTTGTAAAAATAATGGAAGAAGTTATTGACTTTTAATCCTTTATGTGTTATACTTATAACAACAAATGAAGGAAGGAAACAAAAAATGAATTATTATAATGTGTTTGCTAATACCTATCATAATGGTAAACTTATTGGAACTCAAAATGCCGGCTGTTGTCTTACTGAAGAAAATAAACCTGCTAAAGAAATGCATAAAATCACTTGGGAGAATTTAGATGATAAATATCAGGAATTAAATTTCAAATGTGATTTTAACTATTGGGGAACTAAAAAGGGAAGAAGAGTATCTTTTTTCCATTGTAGTGTTTTTAATAAAAACACTTGGGATGTAAAAGAATGGAAAGAATCTTTGAATATCGAGGTTATCGTTTATAATGTCAAGTGTGAACCCACAATGAAACAATTACAAATTTTTGATGCAGTAAAAGTTCAAAAATATCTGAATGAAAGACTTGGCGTGCAATGAGTGCGCCGAGTAGCCCGGGCGCCGGTATACCTTTTTTGGGACATAATAGGTATTGATTTTTTAAATAAAATATGATATTATAATAATGTCGATAGGACATAGTAACCAAATAAAAAAAATAAAAAAATTTTAGAAACCTATTGACAGACCGAAAGACTTATGATATAATAAGAACACAGTAAAGGAAAGAGGTGCGAAGCGATAGCTTCCCTGTGTAGTCGAAAGACGACTGGGCTTCGGGCAGAAATGCGACTGAATAGCTTCCCACCGACCTTTAAAAAATTTAAAAAAGGTATTGACAAACCGAAAGGTTTGTGGTACAATATAATCAAGAGGTGAGGGAAAGGCAACGCTGGAGAAAGCGATGCTCACAAGAGATAGTAAGTCCAATCCGTTTGAACCTCTAGCGCAAGGTCGCCCTTGGTTGCGCTATATAAATGTGAATCAAAGCCCTGTTTGAGTACACAGTAGTAGGGACCTACCTTGGGTGAGAAAACTCAAAACAATTTATAATAGAGTCATTGGTAGCACTTGGCAGCCTCATAGTGCGAAGGATTCGACTCCCTTGACGGACGCGTCTAAAGTGGCTCTATTATTTGCCCGGGCGGCTTGTCAGCCGTCCCTTTTTGGTACATAAAACCCTTGACATATCAATATACATATGATATAATAATACCATAGTCAAGAGGTGGTAAGCATATCACATAAACTGAAAAGTAAAATGTAAAAATCTTATCAAAAAAAACTCTTGACAGATACTTCTCAATATGATATAATAATAATGTAATAAGGGTAGCGACCAAACGCTAATGGCGCAAGCCAAAAGAAAGGAAAGAATTATGACTAAAAGAGAATTTTTGAACGCTATTGTTGCTGGTAATGTAACTGATGAAATCAAATCTTTCGCTGAAAAGGAAATCGCTTCTCTTGACGCAAGAAATGCGAAGAGAGCTTCGACTCCTTCAAAGAACCAGCAGGCGAATGTAGCCATTAAAAAGGAGCTTGTCGAAAAACTTGCTTCCTCTGATGATTATCGTACGGCAGGTGAAATTGCCTCTCTCTTCGGTCTTGATGAAGAAGGCAAAGCCGTCATCTCTGTTCAGAAAGCAAGTGCTCTTCTTAGACAGCTTGTCGCTGATGGTGTCGCAGAAGTAACTGATTTGAAAGTTCCCAAAAAAGGGAAACAGAAGGGATATAAACTTATCACTGAAAAGTGATATATATCTTAGACGAGACCACGCCTTTATATAGGCGTGGTTTTTCACGCCGGGCGCCAATAAAAAAAATTTTTAAAAAGGTATTGACTTTCATATCATTATGTGTTATACTTATATTACAAAAGGAAAGGAAATAAAAGTGATATGACAAAAATGATTGTATTTGATATGGACGGTACTATCGCGGATTTATATGGCGTTGATAATTGGCTTACAAAGCTTCAAAATGAAGACCCTACTCCTTACAAAGAAGCTACTCCTCTTTATGATATGGAAGAATTATGCGAGCTGCTTAATAAATTGCGAGCTGGGAATTGGAAAGTAGCAGTAACAAGTTGGCTTTCTAAGAATAGTACAAAAGCATATAAAGAAGAAGTGCGTAAAGCAAAACTTGAATGGTTAGAGAGATATGACTTTCCAGCAGATGAAATTCATTTAGTAGCTTATGGCACTACTAAAGCGAATTGCACAAGACACAAAGCAGATTTTCAAATCCTTGTTGATGACAATAAAAAAGTAAGAGAAGGATGGACTCTTGGCAAAACTATCAATGCGAAACATAATATTATGATTGAACTGCGTGCATTGCTTGAATTATAATTCAGGCGATGTACTGCCCGGGCCGAATAAAAAATTTTTACTTTTAAAAAAAAATAACTTGACAAATTTTATTTTTTTTGATATAATAATAATACAGAAAAGAAAGGAAAAAATAAAAATGAATACTTCTTTATTATTATTATTTATTGTATTGAATATTGGGAATGTGATTGTTCAAACTATCAAATCAATTGCTACCATCAAATGTAAACCACTTATGGCGGCAATAGTAAACGCAATTGCTTATGGATTATATACAGTAGTTTTAGTCTATATGGTTTGCGATTTACCTTTATGGGCAAAAGTTTTAGTCGTTGGCTTTGCTAATCTTATAGGTGTTTTCTTTGTAAAGTTCTTTGAAGATAAAGCACGTAAAGAAAAATTGTGGAAAGTTGAAGTCACTATTCCAACTAAATATGCGATTGCTGTTGATTTAGATTTAAAAAATATTCCTCATTCTTATATTAAATTATCTGACAAACATACTCTGTTTAACTTTTATTGCAATACTCAAACTGAAAGTAAAAAAGTTAAAGAAATTGTTAATAGATATGAAGCTAAATATTTTGTGGCAGAATCTAAAATTCTGTGATTCTGCCCGGGCCGCCGATGCTCCCGTTGATGCCACCGGAGCTCCCATTTTTTCAAAAAATTTTTTAGAAAAATTTTAAATTAGGTATTGACAAAACGAAAAATATAATGTATAATAAGTATGTAAGTTAAAGGAAAGGACAACATAAAAATGACTGAAAAATTTATCGTACTTGACACAGAAACCACTATTGACTTTGACACTCCCTTGTGCTATGATATTGGCTTCGCTGTTGTTGATAAAACAGGAAAAAACTATGAAGAAAAAAGCTTTGTAATCGCCGAAGTTTTTCTCAATGAGGATTTAATGGAAAGTGCTTTCTTTATTGATAAAATGGAGCAGTACTGGAAAGATATTAAAAAAGGCAAGCGTAAAATGGTTCGCTTTTCTACTGCAAGATGGCAACTTATTGATACAATGAAAAAATACGATACGAAAATCGTTGTGGCACACAATGCATCTTTTGACTATCGTGCCTTGAACATCTCCCAGCGTTTTCTTTGTAATCCGAAGTATAGATTTTTCTTTCCCTTTGGAACTGAAATTTGGGACACTTTGAAAATGTCTAAGCAAGCATTTGGCAACGATGAAAACTATAAACAATTCTGTATTGATAATAATCTTCTTACAAAAAATAATCATGTTCCATTCTCAGCGGAAAAACTCTATCAATTTATTATCAACGATTTAACCTTTGAAGAAAGCCATACAGGTTTAGAAGATGTGTTAATTGAAAAAGAGATTTTTGCAGAGTGTATCAAGCGTGGCATCGAAAAAGGAAAACTTTGGTGATGCTCCCAAAGCGGAGCATCGCGCCCGGCCGCGGAGCATTACGGAGCACCAGTTAAAAGACTTAAAAAAATTTTTTAAAAGGTATTGACTTTTAAATTATACTATGCTATAATTATATTACAGTAAAGAAAGGAAGGTACTAAAAATGAGTTCGAGAAAAAATTTGAGAGAAGAAATCAAAAAACACTATGTGGAGGTAATCTCTGAAATGCTCCACGAAGAAGAGGTTTTGAGAGTAGGGAGCAATGAAATTGCATTTCCTGTTGTCGACAAAGAAGGCAACGAAGATTTTGTGGTTTTAACTATCAAGATTCCCACTGGGAGCAGAGATGGTGAACCTTATGATGGTTATTCCATGGCAGAGGAATACGAAATGAAGTTAAAAGCAAAGGAAGAGAAAGCAAAGGTGGCAGCAGAGAAGAAAGCGAAAAAAATCGAAAAAGATAAAAAGATGAGAGAAGCAAAAGCAAAAGCAAAAGCGGAGAGAGAAAAGAAGGGAGCATGACGAAGTGCTCCCACTCCCCAACTCCCTAAGTGTTTCCTTGCTGAGAGGGAGCACTTGGGAGCACGCCCGGGCGCAGATTTTTTTTAAAAAGGGTTGACAACTCTATTATTATATGATATAATAAATACATCAAATGAGAAAAGGAATTAACAGTTATGAAAAATAAAATTCTGTTGCTTATTGGGATGTTTTTGTTTGTTATCTTTTCAATGGTTGGAGCTTTTATTCATACGATGAATGATATTAAAGTATATCCAAGTGATAATGAAAATCGTATTATTGTTGAAAGTTGCGGACAAGTCTGGACTTGTGATTTTATTAAATAAAATTTAAAAAAAACTATTGACAACTAAGCTAAATCGTGATATAATAGTATTAGAGTTAAGAAAGGAAATGATGATTATGAAAATTGAACAAGTAAAAAATGAAGTAACTAATAGTTTTGGTGGCTTAAAAATTGGAGATGCTTTTACTCCAGTAAACCATCTTTTAACTGACCTCTACATTAAAACTTATGATTTTGAATGTGAAAGAGTCTATGAAGGTTCAGAAGATGACCAGTATAATGCTATTAAGTTAAGTAATGGTAAACCCTATTGGTTTTCCAGTTTTGACAAAGTAGTAATTCCTAATTGTAAAATTATGGTTGAATGAAAGGAGATATTAAAAATGAAAGCTAATATTTATGTGAACTGGAATACCAAAGAAATCCTTAGTGAATGTGAAATGTTTGAAAAAATCGCTTTTTGGATTGAAGAATATATGGGAGGAGAAGCTTTTAACGATTTCCTTAATGACAATTACAGTGCTGTTGAAATTTTCGATATGACTGATGAAGAAAAAGAAGAAGTCGAAAAAGAAGCAAGAGAAACCTTTGCGGAAGAATTAGATAACTTTGTTAATAGAAACTGGAACAAGTTTACCATTAGCTTAAATTAATAATAATACAAAAGGAGATTCAAAATGTATATTACTTTAACTGAATCAGTTACACTCAATACTAAAGAGAATAGTGCAGTTGAATTAACTTGCATCCTTTTGGAACAAATTGCAAAGCAGTCCGCAAATCCTTTTTATAGAATTGAAGCAGATAAGTGCGCGCAAATCCTTAGAAAAATGCAGACAGATTATTTCGAAGTTTTTGAAAGGGAATGAGATTCAAAAAGTATATTATTTTAACTGAATAAAAAGAGAGGAGACCGAAAGTCTCCTCTTTTATTTTGCCCGGGCGACAGTTCCTATTCTGCCGGGCGTTTACAAACGTTCATAAATATTCCTTCAATTTCGTCATGTGGCTGGACCTGTGCCAGTCAAATTTTGATGTATGTCAAATTTTAAAGGAGCTGCAAAAACGAGCTGCGATTTCAAACGAGCTGCGATTATGACTGTCAAATTTTATGCAGCTGCAAATTGTGCGAGAGAGCTGCGATTATCAAATTTTAATTAAATAAAAAGCAGCTGCAGCTGCAATAAAATATAATAATGGAGCTGCGTTTGAAAATTTGACTTTGTTAAAAAAATATGTTATAATATACAAAAAAACTTTTTTTTCGCACGCATTAAAAAAGTATACGAACATTTGTAAACATCCCACTTTAAGAAAAAAAAGATTTTTTAAGAGACTTCAAGTTTTGCTTTTTAAATAAATTTTTTATATAATATATATAGAAAGTGAGAGAGGGAATAAGAAAGAAAAAAAGAGGCAAAATCACGCCTCAAAATCTTCTCCCCAAGATGCTCCTTTTAAAGAAAAAATTCTTATAGCAAAAAAAATTGACAAAATGATAAAAATTTTATATAATATATATGTAAGATAAAGAAAGCGCTCACCGCTAAAGTGTGAGAGAAAGAGGTATTATATGACTAATAGAGAATTCCTTAACACTGTTGTTTCTGGCGTTGTTAATGATGAAGTAAAAGAATGGGCTAAACTGCAGCTCGAAAAAATGGATAGTGCTAATGAAAAACGCCGCAATTCTGTGTCGAAAGCCGAACTGGTAAACGCGCCTATTCGTGAACAGATTATCAGTGAGTTCCTTACTACTGATGGTAAAACCGCTTCTATGATTGCCGAAGAAATGCACGAAAAAGGCATCGAAATTTCGCATAACAAAGTTACTGCTATTCTGCGCAAACCTGTCGAAGAAGGACTGATTTCTAAGATTGAAGTTAAGGTTCCTAAAAAAGGTAAACAGAAAGCTTACTGCCTTATTTCGTAAGGTAATTTCTGAAAATTTCAAAAATTTCAAAATTTGCACAATTTTTTTAGAGCAACATTATGCTAATCTCCACTTATATATGTACATAAAATAAGTACATAAGAAACGACATGAAAAATGTAGATGATAATGCAAACAGGTACACAATACAATACAATACAATACAATACAATACAATACAACATAATAAAACCAAAAATAATCAAAGCTAACCTATGCAACGCTAAGGTCCTAGTCTCTGTCTGGAAGATGGATACTAGGACTTTTTTTGGGTTACGGATTTATTATAC
>CAZPRO010000008.1:0-44516 GCA_964588775.1 uncultured Clostridium sp. | reverse complement strand
TATTTGCGTTGATTTAGTGTGAAAAATCATTTAAAAATGCATTTTGTCAATGGTTTGTCAACGGAAATTTTATTGTCAACGGATTGCGTTGACAGATTGATTAAGAGTGACTACTTTGTGGTTGCTCTTTTTCTTTTTCATTTAAAATATTTAATGTCTGTTTCCTCATTTCATCTGTAACATGTGTGTAAATATCTAAAGTAATATCTATCTTTTTATGTCCTAGTCTTTCTTGAACAGCTTTTATATTTGCACCTGCACTTAATAACATTGTTGCATGGGTATGTCTTAAGCTATGGTAATCAAATTTTTCATATCCTAATTTATGATGAATTATGTGAGAACAATGCTGCATAACTCTTGGCTGAATGTAAGTTCCATTTTCTCTTACATTAATTAAGTTTATATCATTACCTTCAGTATCATTAATTTGATTATTTGAATTTATTTTTAACTGTGTGTAATACTCATTATAAAATTCTTTAGATTCTAATTGTATAGACTTATATTTTTTTAAAGTTTCAATCATAAAATTATCAAGATCTATTATTCTATTACTATTATATTTTGGAGTTGTAACAGTCCAGTAATTATTTTGCCATTGAACTTGTTTATTAATGTTTAATGTTTTATTTTCTAAGTCTATATCATCCCATGTAATCGCAAAGGTTTCACCGAGTCTTAAGCCACATCTATATGCAAGCAAAAGTGGAAGGTGGCACGAATGCCCAAAAGGAAATCTTTCAAGTATTTTTTGCATTTGTTCTTTAGTTACAATCTCTTTTTCTTTTTTTCTACTTGGAGTTTTAGGAGTTGCTCTTGCAAGAGGGAGTCTTACTGCTGCCATTGGACTAAATTTTATGTATCCTAATGGTTCAACAGCATAATTTATAGAACCACTTAGTATTCCTTTAAGAACGAGTAGAGTATTTCTACTAAAACCTTCATTGAATTTTTCGTTGATAAAACTTTGTAAAATAGCTGGTGTTAATGATTTAAGCTTATAGATTCCAAGTTTCGGCTTTATATACAATCGTATTTTCTTTTTATAGTTGCTTACAGTAGTTTCTTTTAAATTGATTTCAGCATATTCTTTTATCCAATAATCTAAGTAATCATTAAAAGAAATTTCTGAAGGCGTAAAAGTTAACCCACAATTATTATATTCAGCTAATGCTTTGGTGCCTGCTTCAAGAGCTTCCTTTTTGGTTCTAAAACCACTTTTGGTTATTTGTTTTCTTTTGCCATCTATAACAGCAGCTTCAAATTGATATTGCCATTTCTGACCACGTTTTCTGACATTTACAGATGCCATAAAATCATCTCCTTTATTAAAATATTGACTAATTTATAACATAAAATTCGTATATATTACGAATGTATGTTCTTTCCAAATTCTGAAATTAACCAGTTACCAAAGAGATAGCTGGTCAATATAAATGCTAAATGAATTTATTAACAATCTCTGTTAATCTATTTTCAAAATTGTAGATATCATCAATATTATTTATGTGAACACGTTCTTGCTTTTTATCATCTGTAGGAAATACTATTGATTTAGTTTGTCCAAGATAAAGCCTACAAATCCATTTTCGAGTATTGTCATTAAACAGTATTCCAAAGTAACGTTCAGTATCTTTATATGTAATATTGCTTGCTTCAGTAGTTTGTCTTAAAATAGATTTGATTATTGCAAAAGCTTCAAGCTCTTCAGCTGTTGTAATAATCTTATTTAGATTTGTATCTGAATCATTAGAAGAAGCATCACTAGTAGTGTTTTCAGAGTCGTTAGAATTTACTTTTAGAGTTTGAGCAAATTTAGTGCTTAAAGTTTCATTAATAAATTGATTAAAAGATCTTTTGACAATAGGTAAGAATTTTTCAACAACAGTTGAAGTTTTTCTTCCTTCATAAACTTTGCTTAAAATATAATTTGCAAAATCTTCAGAGGTATTATTAAGTTGTTCTTTAAAGAACTCTTTTATAAGATTGGAATATTTTAATTCTTCGGCAGTACTTAGAATAGAGTTTACATCTAAAGAATCTCTTTCAAAATTTTTAAGATATGAAATCTGTGTGTCATTCAAGTTGGATAAATCAACTTCAAAGAAAGGCTTTTTATCCATTTTATTAGTTTCATCTAAGTCAGTATAAAAACGATATTTAATACCATTTGTTAATACACCAAAACGAGCTTTTGAAGAATTGAAATATCTAAATAATTGTGAACCATGTTTATCAAGGTTATCAGTACATGATTTAGCTTCTATCAAGACAATTGGTTCATTGTCAATCAATATAGCATAATCTACCTTTTCGCCTTTTTTTACACCATAGTCAGCATCAAATTCAGGACAAAATTCTAATGGATTAAAAACATCATAGCCTAGAATTTGAAAGAAAGGTAATATTAACGAGTGTTTGGTTCCTTCCTCAGTTTTTACTTGTTCAGTAATTTTTTCTATTCTTTCAGAAAGAGAATAGAGTTTTTCTTTAATTTCCATCATAAATCCTCCTATTTAATATATTTAAAAGTTCACATAAATTTAAATGAATTTCTATAACAAATTTATTTAATGTATTTCATTAATTCATAAACTCTTTTAGGATAAACAATTTCTTCAAAGGATTTGTGTTTTTTTACATATTCTAAATATAAGCATGTCCCGCATAGGTCTGCTTGATATTCTTCCTTTAAATTTCTAGTTATGGAGCAATTCAAAAGAATATCATTTGTATGTCCTAAAAAGTAATGTGATAATTCATGAAATAAAGTCATATTCAATTCTTCACCATACAAATCTTCATTAATTACAATCATCTGAATATTTGGTGAAACATATTTGTAAAAACCATTTACATTAGGGGTAAGTGGTTTAAAGGAAAGTTCAACTCTTTTTAAGCTATTAGCTATATGAATTGGGTTTAAATCATCATATTTGTTAATTATTCCATTAGCAACACTTTGTATATATGAAATCATACTCAAAGTATCAGCCCCCTTTATACCTATCTATTACCTATATTTTTTCGGAGTAAATTTCTTTTTATTTTTAATTTTTATGGTTTCTAATGTACTACGAATTGCACTTCCTATAGCAAAATAATCTTCCTCATTTAAATAGTCTTTATTTTTTGAAAATGACATAGTTAAATCTTCTATGATTTTTTTTGCTGCATCATCAATTTCAACTTGCTCTTTAACTGTAAGAGAATAGTTTCTTTCTTTTTTTGACTCTTTAATATTTTCTATTTCTTCACTATCAGATAATAAGTATTCAGCCGTTGTATTTAAAGCTTTAGCTAATCTAATCAAGGTATCACTACTAGTGCCTTGTTTGTTTCCTTCGATCATTCCGATTGTAGATTGACTCACACTGATAGCTTTCGCTAAATCTGATTGAGTAATACCTAAACTCTTTCTAAGTTTTTTTACTTTATCACCTAGCATATTAAAATCACCTCTAATGATAATTTTATCATATATACTGATAAAATCAACAGCAAATTAAAGAAATTTTAAGAAAATTAAAGGAAAAGTAAACATAATCTTCTTATATATCGGTATACATGATAAAGTAGAGGTTTACTATTATCGGTAATACTGATATTATATAGACATACCAAGTTAAAAAAATCATTAACAATGATAAAACAATCAAAAAGGAAGTGAGAACATGAAACTTACCCCAATAAGGCTAAGAAGAATAAATGCTGGAGTAGAAACAAAAGAAGCTCTTGAAAAGTTAAAAATTAGCCAGAGTGCATTTTATAAATTGGAGCAAGGATGTGAGTGGACTCCATCGGCACAATTAATAAAAAGAATGGCTGATACTTATGGATGCACAACAGATGAAATTTTTAAAGATTTAAAAATAACAGGTTAGGAGGAATGACAATATGAGTAAATTGATACCCTTAGAATTTGAAAATCAAAGAATTTTAACGACTGAACAATTAGCAGAAATTTATGAAACTTCAGTGGATAATGTAAAGGTTAATTTTAATAATCATAAATCAAATTTTGAAGAAGGAAAACATTATTATTTATTAAAAGGACAGATACTTAGAGATTTTAAGAACCAAGTAAATAATATTTACCCAGTTGATAAACATACGTCAAGTCTTTATTTATGGACAGAACGTGGAGCGAATAGACATTGTAAAATTCTTGATACAGATAGAGCATGGCAACAATTTGATGAACTTGAAGAAAATTATTTCAATCCAAAGAATGGACAATCCTTAGATAGTTATATGATAGAAGACCCAATTAAAAGAGCCGAAGCATGGATAAAAGAACAACAGGAGAAAGAGAATTTAAAATTGCAAAATGCACAATTAATTCAGCAAAATGGAGAATTGAAAGCAAAGGCTGATTATACAGATTTAATTCTTAAAAATAAAGGATTAGTTACTATAACACAGATTGCGAAAGATTATGGTATGTCACCACAAGAAATGAACAAAAAGTTGCATGAATTAAAAATTCAATATAAACAAAGTGGACAATGGCTACTATATGCTCAATACCATGATAAAGGGTATACACATTCTGAAACAATTCCTATTACTCGAAGTGATGGCAGAGCAGATATAAGCATGACTACAAAATGGACTCAAAAAGGCAGATTATTTATTTATGACTTGCTAAAACAAGAAGGAATATTGCCAATGATAGAAAGAGAGGTTGCATAGTATGGAAAAAATGCTTTATACAGTAAAAGATGTATCAGTGGTATTACAAGTTAATACAGATTGTGTTTATGAATTAATTAAAAAAGGATATTTAAGAGCTATGAAACTTAGGCAGTATAAGATAAGAAAATCAACTTTAGAAGAGTTTTTAGCAAAATATGACGGCTATGATTTGTCTGATTTGGATAATGTTAAGGAATTAGATTATAGTGCAACATAACAAATAAAAAGTAAGGAGATGATTTAAAAAATGTGGCATAAAATATGCAAAATTTATGTACCAAACACAGAAGTAAGAGCAGTTAATGCAGAAGATGTTAACTTGTATGTTGATGCAGTTCATAAAGATAACATAAGAAAAAACATGGGAATGAAAAGATATTCTAAAGGATTACAAAAGATAGATAAAATTATTGATTATTCATTTTGGATATTTTTGATTCTATGTATTGGATTTTTACTTGGAAGGATAGTAACAATATGTACAGCATATTAATACGCTATTTGAAATGTACAAAATGCGGCAAGAAATACAATGTAAGCAGATGTTTAGAATCAACCAATACAACTTATGTTTGCCCAATATGTGAAAGCAAGAGGAGGAAGAAATTTGACAAGAGAAATGAGAAAAAAAGCTTGAAAAGGCATACAAAAGAATTTTAATTGAGCATAGCAATTTAAAAGTAGTTTGGAGGAATGATAGATGAAATCAACAGGAATAGTAAGAAGAATTGATAATTTAGGAAGAATAGTAATTCCTAAAGAAATTAGAAGAAGTTTAGGATTAAAAGATCAAACAGCTACAGAGGATGGTACAGCATTAGAAATATTTGTTGATGGAGAAGATATTATTTTAAGAAAATATGATCCAGGATGTCACTGTTGTGGTGAATCTAGTAACTTAACAGAAGTTTCAGGAATTAAGCTTTGCCCAAAATGTTTAAGAGAGTTTGAAAAAGCGAGCAAGACTGTTAATAAAATAAATTTTTAAGAGAATCCAATGAGGAGGTAGTTATGGGACTATTACTTAATATCAATAAACGATTTGATGAAATTAGAGAAAAGTCAAGAGTAGAAAAAGTAATGAAGTCAACATATTCAAGAGAAAAGAAAGAGCATGGCAGATTTGGAGATATAGCAAGAGAAGAAGCTGAAAAACTAAAGAAGAAAATTAAGAAAAAGGAATTTATAGATGAAGAACTTCAAAAAGAATGTTCAATAGAACCTATAGAGGAGGGATAACATGGAACATATAGCACCTATTGAATACGATAATGCTGGAAGAATGAAATATAATCCCGACCTGCATCCAAATCAAGGCAAGCCTTGGAGTGATGAGGATAAAGATTATTTAATTAATTGGTACAGCAAAATTGGACTTGAAGAAATGAGCCTGGCACTTGGAAGAAGCGAAGCAACTATAGCACAGAAGGTAACTAAATTTAGAAATAGAGGAATAATGAGTAAGGAAAAGCCTCCTAAAGTGAAAAGATTTTTAAAAAGTGAAAAAGGCTATCCAGGAACCGACCAAAGTAACCTGTATAGCCATGCATAAATTAGCAAATTCATTATATCACAGAATGGAGGCGAGTCAATAGTGGATATAAAACAAGCAGAAATGGAAATGGCAGCAGTAAATAGCTGTATAGAAACAATAAGTAATTATACATTAAATGACCAATTTCAATCAGATGTTGAAGATTTAATTAATAATTTTGAAATTGCATATAGTCATGTTTTAGGGATTACAGAGAAATTGAAGGACTTTTTAGGAGATTTTAATTAATTGGAGGAATGAATTATGGAAAATACATTAATAAATCAAGAATTACAAGAGGAAAGAGCAGAAGGCTTTAAAGTAACAGATTTAAGTTCTGCTACATGGTGCTTTAGAAAATTAAGAGCTATTGCTGCTAAAAAATCAGAAATAGAAGAAATTGCAGCAAAGGAAATTGAATATATTGAGAAATGGAAAGAGGAACAGTTAAAACAATATGCATCTGACACAGAATTTTTTGAAGGGGCTGTAAGTGCTTATTTTGTAGAAGAAAGAGCCAAAGATAAGAAGTTTAAATTATCTACACCTTATGGAAAAGTAACTAGCAGAAAATCTAAGAAGTGGCTTTATGAAGATGAAGAAGAATTAAAAGCATATATCAAAGAAAATGATATTGATGCAATCAGAATTAAAGAGGAAATTGATAAAACAAGTCTTAAAAAGATTTGTAAAGATGGAGTAAATCAAGATACTGGCGAATTACTTCCAGGAGTAAGAATTGAAGAAACTGAAACTATTACAGTAAAAGCAGAATAAAGGGGTGTTATCAATGGAAAAGCAATTAAGTGTTCAAAATCAAGCTATTAGTTTAATAGATACAGTAGATATACAAGCTATTCAAGGAACAATGCAGAAAATAGCAACATTTCAAGCAGTTATTCAAAAGAATTTAAAAGATGGTCATGATTTTGGTGTTATAGCAGGTGCTGGAAGCAAGCCAACATTATTAAAACCAGGTGGAGAAAAAATTTGTATGATGTTTGGATTAAATCCTGAATATGACTTCTTGGAACGTACAGAAAATTATAAAGATGGATTTTTTGCATACAACATCAAATGTACTTTATACAGAAATGGACAGCCAGTAAGTCAAGGTGTTGGAAACTGCAATAGTATGGAAAAGAAATACAGATATATTAATTCTGATAATGTTCCAGATGGAGTTGACCCTAGTGCAGTTGAAAAAATAACAGATAAGTACGGTAGAACAAAATATAAAATACCAAATCCACATGTTGCAGACCTTGTTAATACTATTTTAAAGATGGCAAAGAAAAGAGCATTTATAGATGCTGTATTACAAGTTGCAAGTTTATCTGATGTATTTACACAGGATTTAGAAGATATGAAAGATTTTGTATCATCAGAACAAAATGCAGCGATTGAAAATATGTCATTAGATGAAGCAAGAAATATAAAAGTTACTTTCGGAAAGTATAAAGGAAAGACATTAGGGGAATTACAGGTTGAGGACCATAAATATTTATTATGGATACATGATAATTCTAAGGACCAAGTTATAAAAGCAGCAGCGTTCATAGTGCTAAACAATAAACCGGAGCAGAATCAAAAAGATAATTCTAAGCAGGAAGTTGAGATGCCATCAGATATGTTTGAAGGAACACCGCTATAATGGCACAAAAGAGATATTTTTGGCTGAAATTGCAAGATACATTTTTCAGCCAAAAGGAAATCAAAAAATTAAGGAAAATAGCTGGTGGAGATACTTACACAATAATATATTTAAAACTTCAGCTTATTAGCTTAAGAAATGGCGGAAAAATTTATTATGAAGGCTTAGAAGAAACTTTTTATGAAGAAATGGCACTCGAACTTGATGAAGATTCCGAAAATGTAAAGTTTACTATTCTATTTCTTGAAAAATACAATTTAATCCAAATGATTAATGACAATGAATATTTAATGACTAATGTTGAAAAATGTACAGGCAGTGAAACTCAAGGTGCAGTGAGGGCTAGACGCTATCGAGAAAAGCAAAAAGCGTTACAATGTAACACAAACGTACAAAACTGTAACGTAGAGATAGAGAAAGAGATAGAGAAAGAGATAGAGAAAGAGATAGAGATAGAACTACAACAAGATAAAGAAAATGTTGATAGTGGTGGTAGTGATTTTAATATTTTTACTTATGCTGAAATGAGAAATTTTATTTTTAGTGCAATGCAAATACAACAGATTAAAGAAGATATTAATATTTATAGCTTAGGAGAAGTTAAAAAAGCATTAGATATTGCAGATGATAATGGTAAACATAGTTATTCATATGTTAGAGGGATACTACAAAAAAGAAGAGCTGGAGCTGAACAAAAGAAAAAAGCTGATGAAGAATTTGAGGAAATGAAAAGAAAAGCAGCTAACGGAGAAGATCCGTTCTAAAAGAAGGTGACTATCATAGATAAGAATGAGTTCATGGATTACATGGAATATCTTAAAAAATTATTTGATATAAAGATACCTGAAAAAGATGCATTGCCAGCATGGTATAAGCCATTTGAAAATACACATATGATTATTGCTAAAAAAATGGCTGATATGTATTTACAAGATGAACAAGGAAAGTTTAAATTAGCAAAATTACTTGAATATAAAACAAGAGCTATGGCGGGTAAAACTTATTTTGAAGATAAAGGGAGGGAATGTAAGTTTTGTGGAAATACAGGCTATATACAAGTTGAAGTACCTTATAGAAATTCTTATACAATAACTTGTAAAAGATGTATATGTCCTATAGGGAGCAGCATTCCAGAATACGTAAGAAGAGTAACAGCAGATGAATTAAAAAATTTAGATTCTAATGGAAAAATAATTCGAAGATGGGATTTACACAAAGAAATAGAGGAAGTGAGTTAATGGCTAAGTATGGAATATGTGAAGAATGTGGACAAGATACAATAGTTGAATTACACCACATAGTAAGCAGAAAGCAATTGAAAGCATTAGAAAATTGTGAACATAATTTTGCTTATCTCTGTTATAACCACCACAGACATAATAAAACAGGGATACATGGAAATAGAAAACTGGACCATAAATATAAACTTAAATTTCAAAATTATTTAGAGCAAAGCTTTTTAAAAAATGAATTAACAAGAGAAGAAATAAAAGAAGTTTTAGGAATTAAAGACAAAGCCTTAGATTCGATTTTAAAGCATTTAATACAACATAAGGGTAAATATGGTAAGGAAGATGTAATTCGTGCTTGTATGGGTGGAAAAATTATATTGGAGGAAGATAAATGAATCCACAAGGAATATTTGAACAACTTAATAGCTGTGTATTAGCTTTACAAAAAGGCAATATAGAGCAAAAGCGACTTGGATTAGAAAAAGCCAAAACTGAAAGAGACTATAGAATTAAATTTAATCAAAAGATGTTGCAGCTTAAAGCAGAAAAATGTCAGGCGACTTTAATACAAGCATTAGCTAAAAGTGATCCAGAAGTTGCAGAACTTGCAATGAAAAGAGATATAGCAGAAAGTGCTTATTATACTGCTATTAGTGCAAGTGAAAACTTAAGACTAGAGATAGAAATTAAAAGAAGCCAATTAACATGGCTAAGAACAGAAATGTCAAACTCATAATATCTTCGAGAAGGTATCAGACAGGCTCATATTTAAGAGATAATGCAAAAAACGATAAAATATACGCTTAAAAATTTTAAAGGGCTTAGAAAGACTTATATTTAAACTAACAAGTGTTGGTTTTACAGAATAGAATTTAAGGAAGATGCAATATGAATATAAAAAATACTAGAGTATTAGCATATTTAAAGGCAACAGGAAAAACAGAAGAGGAATTTAAAGGTAGACCTTGGGAATACAACATTTGGTGTACAGATAAATGGACAGAATTTGCTAAAGAAATAAATGTTTCATGGGAACAGGTAGGAAGATATCAAAATGAATTTGATGAATGGCTTAAAAATAATGCAGAATAGTCAGAAAGGATGTAGAAAATTATGAAATATAAAATTGAAATAGAGGAAACAATTACTTATAGACATACAGTAATAGTTGAAGCAGAATGTGAGGAAGATGTTGATATAACAGTATCTGAAATTGAAGAAAGTGCAGAAAACAAAGATGATATAAAAATCATATGTGAAGATAAAGGTGTTAAAGTGATTGAGTTTTGTGATGATAGTTCTCCAGAAGTAGAATTTGAGAATACTTATTTTGAAAAATTGAGTGAACATGAGGTGGATGAAGATGATTAAGCCTATTTTATTTAATACGCAGATGGTACAAGCAATACTGGAAGGCAGAAAGACAACTACAAGAAGAATTATTAAAGTAAATAATAGTTTGAAGTTTATGGGGTTTAGAGATAATAAAGCACTTTTTGGAAAAGGATGTTGTGTTTATGAAACAATAAAACCACCATATATGAAAGACATACTTTATGTTAGGGAAACATGGCTTAAAGCTGATGATGATAAATATCATTATAGAGCAGATGAAACACCAGTAAGTAAAGAAGCTAGAGAAGAGTTTGGGTATAAGTGGAGACCATCAATCCATATGCCAAAAGAAGCAGCACGTATTTTCTTGAAAGTTACAGATGTGAGAGTTGAAAGGCTTCAGGATATGAGAGAAAAAGAATTAAGAGCAGAAGGAATAACCCCTGATAAAGAATATGAAAAATTTAAACATGCTGCAGAAGCTAATCTTGAAGTTAAGTTTGCTACATTATGGGATGGCACAATAAACAAAAAGGATTTAAACAAGTATGGATGGGAAGCTAATCCTTGGGTATGGGTAATTGAATTTGAAAGGTGTGAGAAGCCTAATGAATAAGTTTCAAAAAGTTGCTTTACAGATAGCAAAAGATGATTTAAATAAAAAGAATATTATGATGGAGCATTTAACAATAAAAAGTGTGTATAAGAATTGCTATCATATGTTCAAAGATAATCCAAGATGGACATATGAAAAGTGCTTAGATTTTAAAAATTGGAATAAACAACAGCCAATATAAGATTGAAGGTGAGAGAATGTTTAAAAAGAGAAATGTTATAGTAGCGGGAATATTAAGTCTAGTTTTAAATTTAGCTTTCTGGTTAGGATTAATTGCGGGTGTGTTATGGCTATTAAAATATTTTGGAGTATTAGCATTGCTTAAATAATACAGAATATGCAGAAAGGATGAAGTAGAATGAAAATATTAAGAATGATTCCAAAGAAGCCAGTAAATAAAACTGGTTTTCCTCAAGGTAATAGAGATACTTGTGATGGACAATGTCCTAATTGCATGAGTAATATATGCAATACAACACCAAGAAGCAAAAGAATAAATTATTGTAAGAATTGTGGTCAAGCGATTAAATGGTATTAATGCAGATTTGACGTAGCAAAGTGAGGTGAAAGAATGTTTGAATTAAATAAATTTTATAACATGGATTGTATGCTGGCCATGAAAGAAATTCCTGATAAATATTTTGAATTGGCTATAGTAGATCCACCTTATTTTAAAGGTCCCAATAATAGAGGTTACTATGGCCAAAGAATCAACAAGTTAAATATAAAAAGATGTGATTATTTAAATATTGAAAGTTGGGATATACCAAATGAGCAGTACTTCAAAGAACTTTTAAGAATATCTAAGAATCAAATAGTATGGGGAATAAATTATTTTGATATTAATTTAGGACCAGGAAGAATAATTTGGGACAAAGTTAATGGAAAGAGTTCATATAGTGATTGTGAAATTGCTTACTGTAGTATGCATGAATCAACTAGATTATTTAGATATATGTGGAATGGCATGAATCAAGGAAAATCTATAAACGAAGGCCACATAATGCAAGGTGATAAAAGCAAAAATGAAAAAAGGATTCATCCTACACAAAAGCCAGTAAATCTTTATAAATGGTTATTAATGAATTATGCGAAGCAAGGAGATAAGATTCTGGATACTCATGTAGGAAGTGCATCAAGTTTGATTGCATGTTATGAAATGCGATTTGATTTCTTAGGCTTTGAAAAAGATAAAGAAATGTTTATTCTGGCCAGTGAAAGATTAGAAAAAGTAATGAGTCAGTTGAATATGTTTGATGTAATTTAGTACGTCATACTTTAATTTGACGAAGTAAATAAAATATAGAGAAATAAGTATAATTCCAGCAATAGCTGTAACTATAAATTATCATTTAACTATCAATTTCAAATAAGAAAGTGGGTCGATTATGACAAATAGTAAGAATAAAGGAGCCAGAGGAGAAAGAGAACTTTCTAGCAAGTTAAAAGAATATGGATATAACACAAGACGAGGTCAGCAATATTGTGGTGCTAATGGTGATGCAGATGTAGTTGGATTACCTGGTATTCATATTGAATGTAAGAGAGTACAAAAGCTAAATGTATATGATGCCATGAGTCAAGCTAAAGCAGATGCAAAGGCAAATGAATTACCAGCAGTATTTCATAGAAAAGATAGATGTGAATGGCTTGTAACAATGACATTAGAAGATTGGATAAAAATATATAAGGAGAGTGGATTAAATGAATAAAGAGTTAAACATAATTGAAGCTATTGAAATGCCAGTAGGAGCTAAATTTAATGTTATTTTTAATGATGGTTGTGAAGCTAAAGTTATATTAGAAAAAACTAATACAGGAAATGGAAAATATTTTAAGTGGATAAAGCCACCTAAAAATGCGTTTGATGGTGAAACAAGGGATAGTGTAATAGCAGCAAGCAGATTTATAAATGCCAAATTCATTCCAAGACCTAATCCAGTAACCTTTATTGAAGCGATTAAAGCAAGCCAAGAAGGAAAAACAATATATGTTAATGTTGAAGATAGGACATACACTTATTATCCAAATCCAAGAGATAAAAAATTTGATGAATTAAGAGCTAAAGAAACTCGAGGAGGACTTTCAACATATGAAATATTAAATGGAAAATGGTACATCAAAGATTAAAAAATAAAACAGCATGATATGTCTTAACAGTACTTCGTATAACAGGGATTACAAAAAGTTATGCAAGCTAATGTTAAGTAATTAAGGGAAGATATAAAAACCTTCCTGATACAAGGTGATTTTATGAATAAAGAAAAATGGGAAATAAATAAAAAGATATTAGCTGGAAGATTAACTATGTCTTTAGAACAAAAGGTTCTTACTACAGCATACAGAAGCAAAGATTTTTATGATGAAGGCAATGGAGCATATATAAGTTTTAGTGGAGGACTGGGAAGCAGAGTTTTATTAGATATTAATAAAAAGGCACATAATTACATACCTGCAGTTTATGTTGATACTGGATTAGACCATAAAGGAGTTAAGGCTATAGCGACAAAGTATGCTGATTATGTTATTCGAGGAAAGATAAATTTTAGACAGGCTATTGAGAAATATGGGTATCCAGTAATATCTAAGAGCCAAGCAATGGCATTAAAGAAGTTAAGAGAATATAACTTGAGTGATAAATATAAAAATAAGCTGTTAAATGGTGATGAAAGAGGGAGTATAGGAAAACTTAGTGAACAATTTAAATATTTAATTAATGCACCATTTAAGATATCTGGAGAATGCTGTTTAGCACTAAAAGAAAGACCAGCAATTAAATTTGAAAAAGAAAATGGAGTATATGCAATAACTGCTGAAATGATAGAAGAAAGTACTAATAGAAAAGTTGTTTATTTGAAGAATGGTTGTAATATGTGGAATCTTAAGAGACCTAAAAGTACACCAATGGCATTTTGGACACAGCAAGATTTATTAGAATATACAGTTAAAGAAAAGCTAGATATTGCTGAAGAATATGGAGAAATAAAACAGGATTGCTATGGAAAGTATTACACCACAGGAGAAAATAGAACTGGATGTGCATTTTGTTTATTTGGATGTCATAAAGAAAAGCAGCCAAACCGAATACAAAGATTGTATTATATGGACCGTAAAAGATATGACTATTGTGTAGGAGGTGGTGAATTTAATGACAAAGGAATGTGGGGTCCAAACAATAAAGGTTTAGGATTAGCATTTGTTATGGAATATATAGGAATTGAGTGGCGACCATGTGGAACTATAAAAGCAGAAAAAGATGGTCAACTAAAAATAGTATAGGGAAGGTGATGTTTTGATTAAAGTAAATTATAACATTGGCTCCAAACCACATGAAGCTGAATTTAAAACAGAATCAGAGTTTGTGGAATGGATAAGAAATAATTATAACAATCAGATATTTGACATTAGTGGAGCAGCAGAAAAGGGAATTATACTGCAAAATATAGATTTAACTGGAATAACATTATTTGATGAACTAAATAAATTAGCTGAAGAAAGAGCAGAGTTTAAAGATGCAATATTGGTATATATGACAATAAAAACATCATCTAAAGATGGTGAAGAAATTGAGGAATGTAAAAATCATATTATAGAAGAATTTTGGGACACAATGCAAGTTAAGTTGGGCGTATTAGATAAATTAGGGATAACAGCACAGGAAGTAATGCAAGGATATCCCAAACACTTAGAAAAGATTAAGAATAGACCAAGGGTGAAGGAGGATTAATATTATGACAAATAAATTAGAAAATAGAATTTCAAGTAGAGAAGTTGCTGAAATGATGGAAATGCAACATAAACATTTGTTAGCTAAAATAGATAAAATAAATGAAGATTTACTAAGCCAAGAAATCGGCTCAGCTAAATATTGGGTAGAAAGCGTTTATAAAGATGGTAGTGGGAAAACTAATAGAGAGTTCTTAATCACTAAAAAAGGCTGTGAATTTCTAGCACATAAGACTACAGGGACAAAGGGAAATTTATTCACAGATAAATACATGGATAGATTTTCAGCCATGGAAGATTATATCAGAGAAGGAATGCAAACAGGAACAACAGCAAAACCAATACTAGAATTACAGTGCTTAGATGTAACATCTAAATTACTTAGATTTAATGATAATAGCAAGCTTTTAGGAGTAAGAAGAATATATAGCAAATATGACCTAGAAACATCATTTTTACCAGATTATACACAATCAAAGGGAATATTAAGAAGTGCTACAGAGCTTTTAAATATTAATAATATCAATATGTCAGCTATTAAGTTCAACAAGATATTAGTTGATAAAGGAATACTGGAAGAAAAGACAAGGACTTCATCAAAAGATAAGAGCAAAGTTAAGAAATTTAAATCACTTATTAATTTAGAATATGGAGAAAATCAAGTAAATCTAAAAGCACCTAAGGAAACTCAACCATTGTTTTATGAAGATAAGTTTATAGACTTATTAAAACAAGTGGGAATTGTGGAGGATTAAATTATGCAATATATAAGTGCAGAAGAATTTTTAAAACAAGATAAGGAAGTACAAAAAGTATTTTTAGATTGGTGGAAACCATCTATTGGAGATTTGTATTGTATAAAACAAAGAATCAATTTATTTGATGATACAACACAACAAATATTACAAACAGTAAGTTTTAATTATGATGAATCATCTAAGAATTTAATGTTAGGATTTAATTTTATAGCACCATTATTCACAGAAGGTCAGTTAAGGAAGTTTATTGAGGATAAGAAATGTGGAAAAGTTGATATTACTTATGATAATGAAGATGGATGTGCTATAGGATTAACAGATAAAACAGGTTTATATAGTGATTTATATAATCATTTAGATAAAGATTTATTTAAAGCTTACTGGGAAGTAGCAGTTCATATTGCAAAGGAGGAATATACAAATGTTAAAAGCGGGTCAGAAAGTTAGAGTTGATATAAAACCTATTAAAAAATCTAACTGGGGAGAAGAAAGAGTTCATAGATCCGGAAGAATATATTCAGTAACAGGCAGGATAATTGTTATTCAATATTCCAAGAATGGAAAGTCAACATATAAAGACAGTTTTAATGCAGCAGACATAATAGAAGAAAAGGTAATAATGAATGTTGAAATAGATGGAGAGTGGAGAAGAATTACCAAAGAATATTTTAAAATTTAAAATAAAAAAAGCATTAGAGAATATAAACGGCAATTTATATAACTTCTCTAATGCATTAATTAATCCACCTTCTTATTAAATTATAACATAAGAAGGTGGATATAACATGAATATTGATGATAAAGATTTATATAAAAAAACTGATGGAGTACTTTTTAATTACAAATCAATAAAAGCAGAGATATTCAATTTAGAATTAGATATAGAAGAGCTCCAGGAAGAAATTGAAGGGGTTAAAGCTGTATCTTATGATGAAAAATCAAGTCCAACTCATAAATTTAATAGCAGTGTTGAAAATGAAGTTATAAAAAAGGAACAGGAAATAAACAGATTGCTTAGAGAAAAGAGATCTAAAGAAAGATTAATAAAGAAAATAGATAATGCATTAAATTCATTAAATATTGAAGAAAAAGAAATTGTTCAGTTAAGATGTTTTGAAAGAAAATCATGGAATAAAGTGGGGATGACAATTAATAAAGATGCTGATTATTGTGGAAAGATAAAAAGAGTAGCAGTAAATAAGATATCTGATTTAATATGGGTAAGAAGAAAATATACGTAAATTGTACTGAAATAACACGTTTTTTTTACTTGGAACAGACTGAAACCATATACTATAATAGTATCATAGAAAAATATCAAGAGGCACTCATTAGAGTGTCTTTTGTTATGTAATAAAACAGAAAGGAAGTGAGTCTATGGCAAAGTCAAAATATGAAACTAATGTAAAAGATAAATTAATATTAGTAGAAGCATGGGCAAGAAATGGGCTCACAGATGAACAAATAGCAAAGAATTTAGGTATTGCATATTCAACATTTAGAGAATATGTTAAAAAGTATTCGGCACTTTCGGCAGCCTTAAAAAAGGGAAAAGAAGTAATTGATGTGGAAGTTGAGAATGCTTTATTAAAAAGAGCATTAGGCTATAAATATGATGAAGTTACCAAAGAGCTTAACGAAGATACTGGAGAATTAGAAATAACTAAAGTAGTTACTAAAGAAGTCCAGCCAGATACAACAGCACAGATATTCTGGTTAAAGAATAGAAAATCTAAAGAATGGAGAGATAAACAGGAGTTTGAACATAGTGGAAATATAAATAACCCGTATGAAGGACTTACAACAGAGCAGTTATTAAAAATAGCTGGTGTTAATGATGGATAAAAAGTTAATAGAATTAAAATATAACTACCACGTATTAGTATAATATGGTACAATATAAGTAGAGGTGGTAGTTATGAAAGAAACATGGAAAGATATAGTAGGATATGAGGGATTGTATCAAGTTAGTAATTTTGGAAGAGTTAAAAGCCTAGAGAGATATAGAAGCAATCATGGTAAACAGCAACTTATTTCGGAAAGCATAAAATCAACTAGGAAAGATAAACAAGGTTATTTATTGTTAGATTTATATAAGGATAATAAACAAAAAACAGTTAGAGTTCATAGATTAGTTGCTGAACATTTTTTAAATAATCCAGATAATAAAGAAACTGTAAATCACATAGATGGGAATAAAGAAAATAATAATGTTATGAACTTAGAGTGGTCAACATTTAAGGAACAAAATGAGCACCTTTATAAAAATAATTTAAAATCTAAAAAGAATATAGATAAGGCAGTAAAAGCTATGAATAAGGCACAGGCTAAGAAAGTTAAATGCTTAAATAATGGCGTGATTTATGAGTCAGCTTCAGAAGCTGCTAGAACTGTTGGAATATCTGGAAGTTTGATAATGAGGTGTTGCAGAGGAGAGCGAAAATCAGCTGGTAAAGATGAAAATATGAATGCACTACATTGGATTTACATTTAAGAGGAGGTGGTTATTATGACGGTTGATAAAAAACTAATACAGTTAGGTGCTAAATGTGAGCTTGCAAGACGCAGGTTCTTTTTTTATTGCAATTTAAAAGCTCCAGATTTCTACAAAGAAACTAGAAAATACTTAGTAGAATTATGTGATGACCTACAAAATTTCTATGAATCAGATGATGAAGTATTAGTGGTTAATGAACCGCCTCGATAATCGCCATGGAAAATCAAGAACAGCAGGTTTATTTGTTGAATGGGTACTTGGCAAAAATCAGAATGAAAAGATTATGACAGGATCATATAATGAAACTCTTTCAACTATGTTTTCTAAGAATGTTAGAAATAGCATCCAAGAAGAAAAGGCAGATAAATATAAGCCAGTATTTAGTGATGTATTTCCTGGTGTAGCCATAAAACGTGGTGATGGTGCCATGAACTTATGGAGCTTAGAAGGTGGATATAATAATTACCTTGCTACATCACCTACAGGTACAGCAACAGGGTTTGGATGTAGTCTTATGATTATTGATGACTTAATTAAAAATGCAGAAGAAGCTAACAATGAGAATGTGAAAGAGAAACATTGGGAGTGGTTCACTAATACAATGCTTTCACGTTTAGAAGAAGGCGGAAAAATAATAATCATAATGACTAGATGGGCCAGTGATGATTTAGCAGGTAAAGTCTTAGAAGAAATGTCAGACAGAAAGATTAAGCATATATCTATGAAAGCTCTTCGAGATGATGGAACAATGCTTTGTGATGAAGTATTAAGCAGAAAGTCATATGAAAATAAGATTAAGACTATGGGTGCAGATATTGCATCAGCTAACTATCAACAAGAGCCTATTGATTTAAAAGGGAGATTGTATAGTAGCTTTAAAACATATACATCATTGCCTAAGGACAATAATGGTAATTTACTATTTACAGCTATTAAGAATTACACAGATACAGCAGATAAAGGAGAAGATTATTTATGTAGTATTAATTATGGTGTTTATGATAAAGAAGCTTATGTATTAAGTGTGCTTTATACTCAAAAGGATATGACAATTACTGAAAAGGAAACAGCTAAGATGTTATATCAAGATGGAGTTAATAGAGCAGATATTGAAAGTAATAATGGTGGAGAAGGTTTTGCAAGAAATGTAAGAAGAATATTAAAAGAAACATTTAATAGTAATAAAACAGTTATTAAGCCTTTTCATCAATCAAAGAATAAGGAAGCTAGAATACTTAGTAATTCTACTTGGGTAATGGAACATATATATTTTCCTTCAAATTGGAAAGATAGATGGCCAGAGTATTATAATGCAATGATTAAATATCAAAGAGAAGGTAAAAACAAGCATGATGATGCTCCAGATGCTACAACTGGAATTGCTGAAAAGATAAATAAACCTAATGGAATGGGTGTATTTAAATAAGGTGGTGAATTGATTGGATATAGAAGTAGTAAAGGAATTAATTAAGAAGCATACAACAGGTCATTCTGATATAATATGTAAGTCATTAGTAGCAGAAAGGTATTACAGAAATCAGAATGATATATTAACTTATAAGAAAGATAAGGATGAAGAAAGTGAGAATCCATTAAGAAATGCAGATAATAGAATATCTAATAATTTTCATGGATTATTGGTAAATCAGAAAGCCAGTTATATGTTTACAGCACCACCATTATTTGATGTTAAGAGCAAAGAAATAAATAAAAAGATTACAGAGGTACTTGGAGATAAATATGCTAAGATTTGTAAAGATTTATGTGTTAATGCTTCAAATAGTGGAATAGCATGGCTGCATTATTGGATAAATGCTGAAGGTAAGTTTAAATATAGTGTTATTGATAGTAAGCAGATAATCCCGATATGGTCCAGCAATTTAAATAAAGAACTTTTAGGAATACTAAGGGTTTACAATGATATAGACGATAATGGTGATACTTATAATGTATATGAATATTGGAATGATACAGAATGTCAGGCATTTAGAAAGAAATCAGCTGATACAATAGATGCTGGATTAGAATATTATTTGATGTTTCCATGTTCTGATGGAGAAGCAACAGATACACTTAAGCATGATTTTGAAAGAGTACCTTTCATACCATTTGGCAATAATAATTTACTTACAAGTGACTTAGATAATGTAAAACCACTAATAGACGTATATGATAAAGTCTTTAGTGGTTTTGTTAATGATCTTGAAGATATTCAGGAGATTATTTTTATATTAACTAATTATGATGGTGAGAATCTTGGTGAGTTTTTAACACAGCTTAAGAAGTACAAGACAATCAAGGTTGAGAATAATGGTGATGCAGATAAAAGCGGACTTGAAACATTAAGCATTGATATTCCAGTAGAAGCAAGAAAAGAATTACTTACTACTACAAGAAAGGCAATATTTGAACAAGGGCAGGGAGTAGACCCACAGCAACAAGACTTCGGAAATGCTTCAGGTGTTGCACTTAAATTCTTATATTCTTTATTAGAACTTAAGGCAGGACTTGCAGAAACTGAATTCAGATTAGGATTTGGTGATTTAGTAAGAGCCATATGTAAATACCTTAATACTGAATGCAATTCTATTATTCAAACATGGACTAGGACAGCAGTAACAAATGATGTTGAAATTGCTGGTATATGTACTTCAAGTATGGGGCTATTGAGCAATATGACATTATTTAAGAATCATCCTTTTGTTGAGGATGCTGATGCAGAAGTAGAGCAAAAGAAAAAGGAAGATGAAGAAAAGCAGCAGGAAAATGATGATTATAAGAATGCATTTCTTAATAAAGGTAAGGAGGATAACAAAAATGATGAACAGAATGAATAAATGGAATTTATTTTGTGCAGTTCTGTGGTTTATATTTTTAATTTTCCAAATATTTTATGAAGGAAATACTAAAGATGCATTATTTATTGTTACTCTATTTAATTTTTTAACATGGTTTTATAAAGCTGTAGGTGCTGCTTATGAATAATAGGGAATATTGGAAAAGAAGGTCAGAGCAATTAGAAGAAGCTTTATTAAACAAAGGTGAAAATTTTGCAAATGACCTTGATAACCAATATAAAATAGCTAATGTAAGAATACAAAAAGAAATTGATGCGTGGTATAGAAGATTTGCAAAGAATAATTGTATATCACTTACAGAAGCTAAAAGATTACTAAATACTAATGAGCTTAA
Source organism: uncultured Clostridium sp. (assembly GCA_964588775.1). Lineage (GTDB taxonomy): Bacteria > Bacillota > Clostridia > Clostridiales > Clostridiaceae > Clostridium. Next base: position 23,271 of record CAZPRO010000008.1, on the reverse strand, counting down.
AGAATTTAGATGGACTGTACAGGATTATATTAAATACGGTCAAAAAAATGCAGTTAATCCATATTGGATGGAAGAATTAGAAAATGCATCTTGTAAGGTTCATATATCAAGGCTAGAATCACTTAAATTGCAGTTACAACAACAAGTAGAAGTTCTATATGGTAATCAATTAGATGATTTAGATAAGACTATGAGAAATATTTATTCAGAAGGTTATTATTATACTGCATTTGAAATTCAAAAAGGCTTTAATACTGCATGTTCTCTTATGGAGTTTAATGAAAATGAACTTGAAAAGGTGATTTCTAAGCCTTGGACACTTGATGGGGAGAATTTCAGTAGTAGGATATGGAAGAATAAGAGTAAACTTATAAATACATTACACACTAATCTTACACAAGCTTTAATTCGTGGAGATAATCCTGAAAAGATAGTAGGAAATATCGCAAGTACAATGGAAAGTTCAAGGAAAGCTGCAAGAAGGCTTGTTATGACTGAAAGTGCATATTTTTCTTCAGTAAGTCAGAAAGACTGTTATTCAGATTTAGGAATAAAAGAATATGAGATTGTCGCAACACTTGATTCTCATACATCTGAAATATGTCAGGAACTTGATGGAAAAGTATTTAAAATGAGTGATTATGAAGTTGGAGTTACAGCTCCACCTTTTCATTGTTATTGTAGAACTTGTACAGTGCCTTACTTTAATGATGAATTTACTATAGGAGAAAAAAGAGCAGCAAGGTCATTAAATGGTAAAACTGAATATATTCCTAGTGATATTAAATATAATGATTGGAAAAAGAGATATGTAAAAGATTCAGAGAAATTAGATGAAGGTGATTTTATAAATAAAATAAAATCAGTATTTCAGAATCCAATAAAAGCAAAGGTTAATGAATTTAAGAATAGTCTGCAGAATATAGAGAATGAAAATTTAAAAAATCTTTTAATTCAGGCAGAGCAAAGAGCTAATTTTGATAAGTCAGTAAAGAAAAGTTCTTATTTCAATAGTAAAGAACAAAAGATATATTTGAAGAGTGATGTGGATTTAAGTACAATAGCCCATGAGTTATTCCATGAAATAGATAGTTCATATAAAATAAGTGAAAGCAATATGATTACAGAGCAGATTAAGCAAGATTACAAGAATATAAAGAATATTTCTAGTGGATATGGAAAAACAATTGAAGATATGCTATATTTTAAGTATCCAAATGCTTTTATTGAAACGGAGAGGGGGCTAAAAATAAAAGAACAGTATAGAGGGATATCAGACATAATAAATGGAATGACTAATGGAAAAGTTAAACTAGGATATGGACATAAAGATATCTATTGGAGTAATCCGGAAAAATTAAAGAGAGAAACGTGGGCACAATTTGGAAGAATTTTATATGAAAATAATTCAGATGTAATTGATATGACATATTTCTTGTTTGGAGCTGCATTTTCTGAAACTTTAGAAATTATAGAAAGGTTGGGATAAACATGTATTTTGGTAAGATGACTAAAGAATTAAATAAATTGTATAATCAGTATTATGAAAAATTTAATGTTGAACCTGACTTTTATGAAGAATTAGAGTATGGTCAAAGTGATTATAAAGAGTATGTTAAAGATATAAAAAAAGCATTAAATGAAAATAAAGAATTACCAGATTTGGATGAGGAATAGTAAGCACTTACTTAGAAAAATGAGTAGGTGCTTTTATTATGCAAAAATTTAAGGAGAAAGGTGGGTTAAAATGAAAATACTTGGAACTGATTTTTCAGCTAAGTGGATTAATTTTGAATTAGATGGCAAAGAATACTCTATTCATTTTAGGGATAACCTTATTAAAGGTACTCATGATATAAGTGTATGGGGTAAAGGCGGAAAGCTTAAGGCTGATATTACAAGTGCATATCCTAATTTAGGTAGAAGAATATTAGAATTAGCACTTGTAATAGAGATTGAATTTAAATGTTTTATAAAGCGTCGGCTATTACATAACCGATAGTTTTAGATTTTATAATGATATTGCCATTGGTTTCTAAATCTTTTAAGGCCTTTTCTTCTAAGCTTTTTGTAGAAAAATCTTTAGAATATTTATATTCTCCATTTAGCTTAATATCATTATAAATTTTTTCAGTTAAATCAGACATTTGTGACACCTCCTTCAAAGATATTTTAGCATATTGCAATGAAGGAGATTATACAAGATAGGAGGGATTGAAATATGAAAGTAAAGATTATAAATAATGGTTTAAATACTCATGATTGTAAAGTATTTATTGATGATATTGATGTAACAAGAAATCTAGCAGATATTGAGGTGAAAATTGAGGCTGGTGAAATACCAACATTAAAATTATCGTTTTATCCGGATGACATTGAAATTGAAGGAGATTATGAGGTGTTCAAAAAAATAAAAGAACTGCCAGAAGAAAATAAAAAGAATATAAATTTTAGCATTGGAGATATTAAGGCTGAAATTAGAACTGAAGAATTCATAAAAGAAATAGGGGCTCATTTAGAAAAAACATTAAGAGAAGCTGGTAAGTCTTAGGAATAAAGCTTTTTATTGCAGAAAGAAAGGAGTTGAAAGAATGCTTACATTAATGAATAGCGGTCTGCCTAGGCATTATAGAGGAATATCAAGTGATGTAATTAAGGGTGGAGGCTGTACAAAAGTTGAAAAAACAAATGGCGATGAAATCTATTGTATGGATAATCAGCAGGTATGGATGGCAGATGAAGAAAACAAACAATGGATTAATCAATCAGATGGGAGCGTAGTATCATGGATGTAGTAGATCAAGCTATATTGAAACAATATGTGGAAGAAACTATGTATGGTGCTGGAGCTATTAAAGGTGATAAAGGCGATAAGGGAGATAAAGGAGATACTGGACCACCAGGCCCACAAGGTATTCAAGGGGAGCAGGGCATTCAAGGTTCCAAGGGAGATAAAGGAGATACCGGGGCAATAGGGCCACAAGGAATACAGGGACCCAAAGGTGATACTGGAGATACTGGATTACAAGGAGCACAAGGCATACAAGGTCCAAAAGGAGATAAAGGTGATGGATTTGCAATTACAAAATTGTATACAAATATAAGTGAACTACTAGCAGAACTTAAACCAGTATCAGATGGTCAGATGGTTGCTGTAATAGCAGAAGGAAATGCAGATGTGTATTTAAGAAATAGTAATGCAATTCTAAATGAAGAAACAGGAGATTTAAAAGGTTATAGTTATGTATGTAATTTGGCAGAAGCAAGTGTAATACAAGGACCTCAGGGAGAACCAGGACAACAAGGTGTACAGGGAATACAAGGTGAAAAAGGGGAAAAAGGAGATATAGGACCTCAAGGGCCACAAGGCATTCAGGGGGAGCAGGGTATCCAAGGACCGCAGGGTATTCAAGGAGAACGAGGACCAGCTGGAAGTGATGCAACTGTCACTATAAATAATACACTTATAAGCGAATCTGAAACTGAAGCCCTATCTGCCGCAATGGGTAAAAAATTGAAAGATGAACTTGATGCTTTTAATTCTTATGAAAACCATACATCTAAGATAGAAAAAGAAGATATAGTTAATTATATGTACACAACTAATTTAATTAAATTTGATAACAGACTTGTAAACTTTATGGTAAATATCACATTTAAAGAATCTGATAAATACTCTGAAAAGCTGGGTAAACTACCAGAAGAGTGCAGACCAATTAAAGATGTATCACAGAATACAGTTACAAATAACGGAGAACCTTGCTATGTATATATCAATGCTACTGGAGTATTTGGAATAACAAAATGTGACACAAGTACTCCGTTAAAAGCAGATGGTGTAAGGGTTTTATTTCTATTTACTACATCATAATAGAAAAATAAAAGAATTAAGTCTTAGGAATAAGGCTTTTTATTTTCGCCTTTTTAAAAGCTGTTAGGCGTTAAAGAAACAGGCAAGCAATTCGTGGACTTAAAACACGTAAAACTAAGTAAAATTGGAGGAATTAAATATGGAAAGAAAGTTTTTAGAAGATTTAGGACTGGAAAAAGAAACTATCGATAAAGTTATGATTGAACATGACAAGGATGTACAGGCTGAAAAAGCTAAGGCAACAGAATTAAATACAAAGTTAGAAAATGCTAATATGCAGCTAAAAGAAGCTAATAACACAATTAAAGATCTTAAGAAAAATAATGCAGATAATGAGGAACTTCAAAAAAAGGTTACTGATTATGAAAAGCAGATTAAAGAACAAAAAGAAAAATATGATGCAGAAATAATCAAACTAGGCAGAGAATCAATAAATACTGAATTGCTAGCAAAGTATAAAGCTAAAAATAACAAGGCTGTAATGGCTTTAGTTGATGAAATTGAAGCTAAGGACAATGATACTTATAGAACTTTATTAGATTCTAAATTAAAGGCTATAAGTGAAGCTGATGATACAAAATTCATGTTTGGAGATTTAAAGACAGATGTACATTATAATCCAGCAGGTGGAGGAGCTCCAACAGGAACAAATCCATTTGCAAAAGATACTTTTAATTTAACAGAACAAGGAAAATTATTAAAAGAAAACCCTGCACAGGCTAAAGAATTAGCGGCTGCCGCAGGTGTAACATTAAATATTTAAGAGAAGGAAGTGTATAAAACATGGCAGGAACAAAATTAAGTGACGTTATTGTACCAGAATTATTTAACCCTTATGTAATTAACAAAACAATGGAATTATCAGCCTTAGTAAACAGTGGAATTATAAGCAACAATGCTGAATTTGATAAGTTGGCAAGTGAAGCAGCACCAATTCACAATATGCCATTCTTTGAAGATTTAAGTGGAGAATCTGAACCAATCATTGAAGATGATGATTTAGAAAATAATAAAATCACATCAAATAAAGATGTATCTACTACTTTAAGAAGAGCAAAAATGTGGAGTGCAACAGATTTATCAGCAGCACTTGCAGGTAAAGACCCTATGGCTGCTATAGGAACATTAGTTGCAGGATTTTGGAGCAGAGATTTACAAAAAGAATTAATTGCTGTTTTAAATGGTGTATTTGGAACTTATACTCCTGAAGGTGGAGCAGCTACAACACCATTAGCAGACCATATTTTGGATATTACTACTCAATCAAGTGCGGCTGCTAAGAAGATTAGTGCAAGTGCTTTTATAGATGCATTACAGCTTTTAGGAGATGCTCAAGGACAGTTAACAGCAGTTGCAATGCATAGTGCCACTAAGGCATATCTTAAGAAGCAAAACTTGATTACTACTGAAAGAGACAGTAATTCAGTTGAATTTGAAACATATCAGGATAGAAGAGTTATTGTTGATGATGGCTGTCCTTATGATTCTAAAACAGGGATGTATACAACTTATTTGTTTGGTGAAGGAGCTATTGCATTAGGTAATGGTAATCCAGAAGGATTTGTGCCTACTGAAGTAGATAGAGATAAAAAGAAAGGTTCTGGAGTTGATTATTTAATTAACAGAAAGACTTATATCTTACATCCAAGAGGAATTGCATGGCAGAATGCTGTAAGAGAAAATGTTGAAACTCCATTAAGAAGTGAACTTGCAAATGCACAAAACTGGAAGAGAGTCTATGAGCCTAAACAAATAAGAATTGTAGCATTCAAACATTTAATTGGTTAGGATGTGATGTTATGGAGCTGGAGAAATTAAAACTACTCCTTGGCATAACAAATGATAGTAAGGACATAGTATTGCAATTCACTATCGAGAATGTTGAAGATATTATAATTAATCATTGTAATGTTGAAGAAGTTCCGGAAGGACTGTATACAACAGCATATAGAATGTGCATTGATTTATACAGAAATGAGAACCTGGGGGATGAATCAAGTCCTTTAGGCTCTATTTCTTCTATAAGTGAAGGAGATACATCAACAAGTTTTAGGAGCAATATAGCAGAGTTTAAGGACAGCTTACTAAAAGATTATAAAAAGCAGCTTAATAAATATAGGAAAGTAGCGTGGTAATATGAATAATGCTATTTTACAGGCAAGAAAAGCTCATAGAAAAGCAACAGAAATGTTTTATGAGCATACTTGTACTATTAAAGAGTTTCAATCCGTTAAAGACCCAGTAACTAAACAGACTAAGAAGCAAGAAGTAATTGTATTAGAAAATCAGCCTTGCAGGTTATCTTATAGTAGTGTTAAATCAGCTAATCAAAGTGAATCTAATGCTACGGTTCAACAGGTAATTAAATTATTTATAGCACCAGAAATTATCATTAAGGAAGGTTCTAGAATATTTATTGAGCATGAAGGCAGAACCACAGAATTTAAGCATAGTGGAAAGCCTGCGGTATATTCATCACATCAAGAAATTACTTTAGAATTAACAGGTAATGCTTAATGGGTAGATGGGGCAAAGTTAATTTCAGTCAATTCAAAGACTTTCAAAAGAAACTTCAAAAGCTTAATAGTGATGATATTAATAAGTTATGTACAGATTTAACAAAAGAGATAGCTGCAAGACTTTTAAGAAGAGTAAGATATAGAACAAAGCCAGGAGAATATAAAGATGGCAGAAAAGGCGGAACTCTTAGAAGAGGCTGGACTGTAGGAGAAATAAAACATACAGGAAACACATATGAGATTGAGATTATAAATCCAGTTGAATATGCAATGTATGTTGAGTACGGCCACAGAAAAAGAAATCATAAAGGCTGGGTACCAGGCAGATTTATGCTTACTTTAAGTGAAAAGGAAATAGAAAATATTGCTCCTAAGCTTATAGAAAAAAGATTACAAGAATATTTGGAGTGGTGCTTCAATGATCAATAAAATAATTACTGGAATATCACAGACATTGGATGCTGAATTTAATTCAGAAGAAAATGAAGAATATACAATATACACTGAAGGTATTGAACAGGGACTTGAAAATCCTTGTTTTTTTATTTTCAGTTTAAAACCAAGCAGTAAACAACTTGTAGGAAATAGATATGAGAGGAAATATCCCTTTGATATACACTACTTTCCTAAGGACAAGGACAACTATAACAATGAAATAAATGAAGTCACAGAAAGGCTATTTACAGCATTAGAGTACATTTCTGTTGATGATGGATTGATAAGAGGTACAAACATGAATGCTGAAACAGTTGATAATGTACTTCATTTTTTTATTGACTTTAACATGATTGTTAAGAAAGAAATTCCTAAAGACCCATACATGGAAGAATTAGAGTTAATAGAAGAGGTGAAAATAGATGGCAAAGAAAAATGAAAAACAGGAAGAAGCTAAGTTTACAAAAGAGCAGTTAATTAATTCAGCAAAGTATAAACACAAAGTTGATTTAATAAATGCCTTACTTAAAGATAATGAAACTTATACAGCAAGTGAAGTAGAGAAGAAAATAAATGATTTCATGAAAGGAGCGGTTAAATAATGGCACTAGGTGGAGGAACATGGCTTACACAAAATAAGGTCATTCCTGGTTCTTACATTAACTTTGTAAGTGTTACAAGGGCATCTGTAAATTTATCTGACAGAGGATATGCTGCTATGCCTTTAATGTTAAACTGGGGACCAGATGAAGAAGTATTTACAGTAGAGCAGGAAGATTTCCAGGAAGATTCATTAAAAATCTTTGGTTATTCTTATGATGCTGATGAAATGAAAGGTCTTAGAGATTTATTTTTAAATACTAAGACTTTATATGCATATAAGCTCAATACTGGTATCAAAGCAAGTAATGTATTTGCAAAGGCTAGATATGGAGGAATAAGAGGTAATGATATAACTATTGTTATTGGAACTAATGTTGATGATACTTCTCTGTTTGATGTAATGACATATATAGAAAATACTTTAGTTGATACTCAGACAGTAGCTGAAGCAAAAGACCTTAAGAGCAATGATTTTGTTGACTTTATAAGTACTGCAACATTAATGGTAACAGCAGGAACTAAGCTTACTGGTGGTACTAATGGTGGAATTAAAGCAAGTAATAATTATGCAGTTGCACTTATTCCAGGAACAGCAGGTAATAACTATAAAATATCAATTGCAGTTAATGCAGATGATAGCGATAAGTTTGATGTAAAGACATTAGAAGGTGAAAATGTGAGAGATACACAAACAGTATCAGAAGCAAAAGAACTTATTGCTAATAAATATGTTGGCTTTATTACTACAGCTGAATTAGCAGTAGGTGAATATCCGCTTACTGGTGGAAATGATGATCTTGCAATAACAGGTAATGATTATCAGATGTTTTTAGACAAAATTGAAAAATACAATTTTAATACACTTGGATGTTTAAGTAAAAATAAAGTGATACAATCTTTGTTTGTAAGCTTTACGAAAAGAATGAGGGATGAAATGGGAGTAAAATTCCAAACAGTACTCTATAATTGCGAAGCTGATTATGAAGGTATCATTAATATTAAGAATAATGTTACTGATGAAGGTGCAGAAGGTTCAGAATTAGTTTACTGGGCTACTGGGGCAAGTGCTTCATGTGCAGTAAACAGAAGTAATACCAATAAAACATACAATGGTGAATATACTATTTATGTTGATTATAAGCAGTCAGAGTTAAAAACATTTGTTAAAGAAGGATATTTTGTATTCCATAAAGTTGGTGATGAAGTAAGAGTTCTTACAGATATAAACAGCTTTGTAAGTGTTACAAAATATAAAAATGAAGATTTCCAAGCAAATCAAGTTATCAGAGTTTTAGATCAGATTGGTAATGATATAGCTGTTTTATTTAATTCTCAATACATTGGTAAAATTCAAAATAATCCAGCAGGAAGAATTGCCTTTTGGAATGATATAGTTGCTTACAATAAGGAGCTAGAAAGAATTGAAGCTTTAACTGATGTTGTTGCTGATGATGTTAAAGTAGAAAAAGGACAGGATAAAAAATCAGTTATGGTAGTAAATCAAGTAACTCCAGTATGTGCAATGGAAAAGTTGTACATGACTGTAATGGTTGCATAGAAAGGAAGGTGTACTAAATGAGTAAACTTGCTCAAATAATGAGAGGTAAAGATACTATATCAGCATCTTTAGCAGAATGCTTTGCTACTATAGATGGTAAAAGATATAATCTTATGCAGGCAATAAACTTAGAAGCTAAATTTGAAAAAACAAAAACAGAAGTTCCTATACTAGGGCAGACTGGTAAAGGAAATAAAGCTACTGGATGGAAAGGAACTGGTTCAGCTACTTTCCATTACAATACATCAATTTTTAGAGAATTACTTTATAGATTTAAAGAAACTGGAGAAGATACTTACTTTGATATCCAGGTAACAAATGAAGATCCTACATCAGCAGTTGGCAGGCAGACAGTAATTTTAAAAGATTGTAATATAGATGGTGGAGTTCTAGCAAAGTTTGATGCAGATGCAGATTACTTAGATGAAGATATGGACTTTACTTTTGAAGATTTTGAAATACCTGAAAAGTTTAGTTTGCTTGATGGAATGCAGTAATAAGGGCACTTCGGTGCTCTTTTAAATTTGAAGATAATTGGAGGAATAATATATGTCAAGAACAGATATTGTTGATGCTAAAGATGTTTTGGCATGGATTGATTTTGAAGGAAATACAACAAAAGAACAGATTGAAAACGCATATAAAAAGATAGGTAAATATATTACTAATAATGCAAAAGAACTTGCGGCAGATGTTAAACCTAATATAAGCGAGATAGAATTAAAGATAAAAATACCAGCGGATTATGTAGTTACTTTAGAAAAGAAAATAAATTATTATGTTATGAATGAAAAGGAGAATGAAAATGAGTAATTTAAGTTATTTTTTAGCTCAAAATGTAGAAAAGGAAGAAGTAGTTAAGTATGCTGCTTCAAAAAGATTTAAAGATGAAAAAGGCAACCCTGTTGAATGGGAAATTGGCTGTATTACAAGTGAAGAAGACGAAAAGTTAAGAAAGAGCTGTACTAAAAAGGTGCAGGTACCAGGAAAGAAAAATATGTTTACTCCAGAGACCGACTATGATAAGTATTTAGGTTTATTAGCAGTTAGATGTATTAAATATCCAGAATTAAATAATGCAGAACTTCAAAATTCTTATGGAGTTATGGGGGAAGATGCATTGCTTAAAACAATGCTTAAGCCAGGAGAATATCAAGATTTAGTTAGAAAAGTACAAGAAATTAATGGTTTTGATACTGGTATGGATGAATTGGTAGAAGAAGCAAAAAACTAATAAATGAAGGTGATAGCGAAAGCAATTATGCTTACTATTGCCTTCATAAACTTAAAATTTTACCTAGCCAGTTTGTAAATATGAGCAGAGAAGAAAAAGCTTTTATTATTGCTGCTATTGATATAAAAGTAGAAGATGATAAGAAAAGAGAAAAAGAAGCAAAAAGAAAAGCTAAAAAAGGTAAAAGAAGGTAGTAAAACCTTAAAATGTGTAATATAATAACAATATATTACATATTTATGGAGGGGTTTATAATGAGTAAAGTAAAAAAAATATTTGCATTAGCTTTAATAGCAACAACAATGTCTATTCCAACAATAGCAAATGCAGAATGGAAACAAAATAATGTTGGATGGTGGTACTCTGAAGGAAATTCATGGGCAACTGGTTGGAGACAAATTAATGGAAAATGGTATTATTTTGATGCAAATGGATATATGAAAACTGGTTGGCAAAAAATAGATGGATATGCATATTATTTTTATGCAGATGGTTGTATGGCTAGTAATGCTAGTATAGATGGACATATGATAGGTTCTGACGGAAGATGGATAAGTAAGAATAAATATAATGAGGCTGTGAATGCGGCAGAAAATGATGCTATAAATAAGGCTTTAGGATATGAGGAAGAAACTACAGATACTAGTGGAATAGAACATGAATATTATCAACAAGATTTATATTAAGAACGAGCACTTACTTAATTTTAAGTAGGTGCTATTTTTATACTTAATTTACCTAAGAAGGGAGGTACCATATGGCTACAATTAGAGGTGTAATTCAAATACAAGACCAAATGTCACCAGCATTAAGAGCTATGAATAATGCAATGAATATTTGTATTAGTTCTTTTGAAAATTTACAAAATGTTTCTAGCAATGTAGTAGATACAGAAAGTTTAAGAGCAGCTCAAAGAGAATTGCAAAATGCAGAAATGGCAATAAATCAAGTAGAAGAAAATATAAATGCAGCTAAAAATAATCAAGAAAAGTTTAATGATACTGTTCAAAATGCACATAGACCTATAGAAGGTCTTATAGGAAAAGTAAAAACTTTGGTTGGTGCATATCTTGGAATGCAAGCAGTAAAAGGAATTATTAATGCATCTGATGAAATTGTACAAACAAAAGCAAGGCTCGATTTGATGAATGATAGATTACAGACAACAGAGGAATTACAAAATATGATATTCCAATCTGCACAGCGTTCAAGAGGAGCATATGCAGATACAGCAAGTGCAGTCGCTAAAATGGGTATACTTGCAAAAGATGCATTTAGTAGCAATGAAGAAACAGTTGCATTTGTAGAACAATTAAACAAGCAATTTACTATTTGTGGTACTGACATAGCAGGAGCACAAGCATCTACACTTCAATTAACACAAGCTTTAGCAAGTGGAGTATTAAGAGGTGAAGAATTAAATTCAGTATTTCAACAAGCACCAACTGTAATTCAAGCTATTGCTGATTATTTAGATGTTGGTATTGGTGAAATAAGAGATATGGCAAGCGAAGGGCAGATAACAGCTGATATTGTTAAGAAAGCTATGTTTGCGGCTGCTGATGAAACGAATGAGAAATTTGAAAGTATGCCTAAAACTATTGGTCAGATTTGGCAGGGAATAAAAAATGAAGCCTTAATGGCATTTCAACCAGTATTACTAAAAATAAATGAAATTGCTAACAATCCAGGTTTTAATACATTAGTTTCAAATGTCTCGGGAGCTTGCGGAACAATAGCAGTAATATTATTGAATATTATAAATTTAGTTTGTAGTGTTGCACAAGTTTTTTCGGATAACTGGGGGATAATAGGTCCTATTATTTATGGTGTTATTGGTGTATTAGGTGTTTATGCGACTTATTTAGGTATAATAAATGCATTGGAATTAATTTCATTAGCAAGAGAAGGAGCATTAGCAGTTGCAAAAGGAATTCATGCGTTAGCTATTTGGGCGACAACTTCAGCAACATGGGCACAAACAACAGCACAATTAGAATTGAATGGAGCTATGTATGCTTGTCCAATTGTGTGGATAATAGGATTAATTATAGCGATTATAGCAGCAATATATGCAGTGGTGGCAGTAATAAATAAATGGAAAGGAACAACATATTCAGCTACAGGAGTTATATGTGGGTGTTTTGCCCTGTTCGGTGCTTATGTATGGAATATAGTGGCTTATGTGTGGAATTATTTTGCTAGTCTTGCAGAATTTATTGCTAATGTGTTTAATAATCCTATTTATTCTGTGAAACGTTTGTTTGTAAATTTAGCAACTAATGTTCTTGATATGTGTTCTGCAATGACAAGTGGTGTAGATTCATTTGCTACCAATTTTGCTAATGCTATCATAGATGGAGTTAATATGGCTATAGAGGGATTAAACTGGTTTATTGAAATGGTAAATAAACTGCCAGGAATTGAATTACCAACAGTAAGTACATTCGGTCATACTGCAAGCATAACAAGCACAATACAGAATACTAAAGCTAAGCTACAAAATTGGCTTGGAGATAAGCCCGAAGATTATATTGAAATTCCTAAGATGCAAATGAAATCATTAGGAGGAGCAGCTGTAGCAGGATACAACTGGGGAGCAGAAAAAGAAGCAGGCATAAAAAATATGTTTGGTGGTATTAATAAAGAAGGTGACTCACCATTTGATTATCAATCACTTTTAGATGCAGCAGAAGGAGCAAGTCAAAGTGCAGGAGATACTGCCAATAACACTGGTGCCATGAAAAATGCATTAGATATAGCAGAAGAAGATTTAAAATATATGAGAGATATGGCAGAAGTTGAAGCCATAAATAGATTTACTACAGCAGAAATAAAAGTTGATATGAATAATAATAATACAATTAACAATGACATGGATTTAGATGGAGTTGTTGACCATTTAGGAAGTGTACTTGAAGAAAGTTTATTTGAAGTAGCAGAGGGGGCAACTTACAATGTATAAATTTTATTTTGGAAAAGTGGAGTTGCCTATAACTCCTGGTAAATTAGAAATTAAGGCAAATAATAAAAATAAGACAATGACATTATTAAATGATGGAGAAATTAACATTTTAAAAACACCAGGACTTACAGAAATAAGCTTTGATATATCAATACCACAAGTTAAATATCCATTTGTAAATGTCAAAAAGCTTCAAAAGGCAGATTATTATTTGGAAATGTTTGAAAAGATGAAAACACAGAAAAAATCATTTAGATTTATTGTTGCAAGAATTACTCAAGGTGGTAAAAATCTTTTTGATACAAATATGCTTGTATCTTTGGAAGACTATACAATAAAAGAAGATGCAGGAAATGGAATTGACCTTGTTGTATCTGTAAAGTTAAAGCAGTATAGAAATTATTCAACAAAGATTTTTCAAGAACAACAGGCAAAAATTGCAACAGCTCCATCTGCTAAGAAGGTAGTTTTTATTCCAGCAAAGGAAGAAAGACCGCCTTCAGCTAATCAGTTATCAAATAAAACATATACAGTAAAGTCAGGGGATTGTCTTTGGAATATATGCAAGCAGTATTTAGGTGACGGAAGTAAATATCCAGAGATAGCAAAATTAAATAATATATCAAATCCCAACTTGATATATCCAGGCATGATACTTAAACTTGGATGAATTTATAGTTTAACTGATTCTAACAAAAGAGATATGGCTTTATCCAGTAATTTAGAGATGGGTATTCCACTTTCTAGTGAATATTCTTTAAGTTGCTTATATAATTTTTTATCTATAGCCGAACCTATTGTTATTCTATTTTTTAAATTTTTATTAGCCATTTTTATCACCTCAAACATATTATAACCTTCTTAAAAGTCATGGTCAAGTCATAATGACTATGATATAATATTGTTAGAAGGTGATATTGTGATTATATATAAAATTAAAAATAATATTAATGGGAAAGTGTATATTGGACAAACTAATAGTAGCTTATCACACAGAATAAGCCAGCATTTGCATTCAAAAAAATCGTTGGTGTCAAAGGCTATTATTAAGTATGGAATAGAAAATTTTGATATAAGCGTAATAGATGAAGCGGATTCCAGAGAAGAATTAAACAAGAAAGAAATTTATTGGATTAAATATTATAATTGTATATCTCCCAATGGGTATAATTTAGATGAAGGAGGATATGGAGGACCACCATCTAAACAAGCAAGAGAAAAAATTAGTAATACTTTAAAAGGACGTTTTGCTGGAAAGAAAAATCCTATGTTTGGAAAAGAAAGTCCTATGAAAGGGAAAATAGGTGCTATGAGAGGAAAAAAACACAGTAAGGAAACTATAGAAAAAATGAAAGCAAGTAGAACTGGGAGAAATAGCAAAACTGCAAAGAAAATACTTAACATAGATACTGGAGAAATATTTTTTTCTCAACAAGAAGCGAGCGAAAAATATAAAATTAGTAGAAGCTGTATTTGTTGTGCATGCAAAGGTAGTCAAAAGACTGCTGGTGGATATCGTTGGAGATATTTAAACTGAATTGATTTTAATATGAAGGAGGTGTTGAAACTTGGTTGAATTAATAATACAAAATGGAAATAACATTTATATTCCATGTGTCGAAGATGGCATTACATGGGAGACTGAAAGAAAAGGAGCACCAGGTAAACTTACTTTTAATGTTGTGCAGGATGCGTTATTAAAAATAGAAGAAGGTAATGCAGTAAGAGTTAAGAAAGATGGTCAGAATGTATTTTATGGATTTATATTTACATTAAGCAGAAATAAGGATGCTACTGTAAAAGTCACAGCATATAACCAATTAAGATACTTCAAAAACAAAGATTCATATATTTATAGCAATAAAAAAGCTAATGAATTTATATCAATGATTGCAACAGATTACAGGCTTAATATTGGCACTTTAGCAGATACAGGCTATGTTATTCCAAAAAGAAATGAGGATAACAGTACTTTATTCGATATGATTGAAGCAGCTCTCGGTGAAACTGTAAGAAATAATGGAAAGCTATTTGTATTGTATGATGATTTTGGGAAATTACAATTAAAGAATATTGAAGATATGAAAATTCCTCTAATGTATGATAAAGACACATTAGAGGATTTTGATTATA
Source organism: uncultured Clostridium sp. (assembly GCA_964588775.1). GTDB lineage: Bacteria > Bacillota > Clostridia > Clostridiales > Clostridiaceae > Clostridium. Next base: position 7,953 of record CAZPRO010000008.1, on the reverse strand, counting down.
CAAGTTCTATAGACAGTAACACATACAATCAGATAAAACTTACTTATGATAATAAGGAAACTGGTAAACGTGATGTTTATATGACTAAGGACAGTGCAAATATTAACAAATGGGGAGTTCTTCAATATACTGAAAAAATTGATGATAAAGTAGACGGAAAGGCTAAAGCCGATAAGTTACTTGAACAGTATAATAAAAAAACTAAGACATTAAGCATAAAAAATTGTCTTGGAGATATAAGAGTTCAAGGCGGCTTTAGTATTATGATTAATTTAAATCTTGTAGATACACAAGTTAAAAATTGGATGGTAGTTGAAAAGGCAAAACATACTTTTAAAGATAATGAACACCTTATGGACTTAACATTGAGAGGAGGTTTATTTAGTGTTTAATGCAAATGATATTATGAGAATGATAAAAACAGCAGCAAGAGACTATATTAATTCTACAAAGCCAGTTGAATTTTGTTTTGGTACAGTACAAGCTACAAAACCTTTAACAATAGCAATAGAGCAGAAGAATACTGTTATTGATGGCGAAAACATTGAATTAATACTCACTAACAATGTCAAAGACCATTATGTAGATATCACAGTAAGCCATAATACAGAGATTGAAACTTGTACAGTACCACATAAGCATAAATATAGTGGAAGAAAGAAGATATTACTGCATTATGGCTTAAATGTAGGAGAAAAGGTTCTTCTTGCAAGATGGCAGGGAGGACAAAGATATATTGTTATTGACAGGGTAGAAGATCCACCAGTAAAAGGAGAGTGGTCATAATGGCATTAACACCAAATGTTGAAATAGATAGCGATTATGATTTTGAAATACAGGAAGGTACAAATGAAACATATAAGTTAAATATTAATAAAGAAAGAGTTGCAGGCTTTACAAATGATGATATTGAAGCCATGAAACAGGCAATATACAAAATATTAAATACTCAGAGGTATCAATACATTATATATAGCTGGGGATATGGTATTGAATTAGATGATTTGTTTGGCCAGCCGATTCCTTATGTTTATTCAGAGATTAAAAGAAGAATTATTGAGGCTCTTGTTTATGATACAAGGATTGAAAGTGTTGATACTTTTTCTTTTGAACAGACAAAACGTGGTGAGGTACTATGCAAATTTACAGCACATACCATTTATGGTGATGTTGAAGCAGAGAAGGTGGTGAATTTTTAAATGTACGAAGAACATACTTATGAAGCTATTCTTAACAGAGAAATGGCAAGAGTGGCTACTGATGTAGATAAAAGAGAAGGCAGTATTATCTATGATACTAATGCAGCTGGAGCAGTTGAATTTCAGAATATGTATATTGATTTAGATATGATATTACAGGAAACTTTTGCAGATACAGCAAGCAGACCATGGCTTATTAAAAGAGCAAGTGAAAGAGGTTTATCTCCTTATCCAGCAACTTATGCAGTTCTTAAAGGTGTTTTTGATATTGATGTAGATATTGGAAGCAGATTTTCACTTGACCAGGAAGAATATAACTATGAAGTTATAAAAGCAATTGAAACACCTAATAATGAAGGAAAATATACTTATGAACTTAAATGTGAAACTATAGGAGTTGAGGGAAACAGGCACTTTGGTAAATTAGTACCTATTGAATATATTAGAGGTTTAGGAACTGCAGAACTTACAGAATTATTGATTCCTGGAGAAGATGAAGAAGATACTGAAGAATTTAGACAGAGGTATTTTGACAGCTTAGACCCACAGGCTTTTGGTGGAAATATTGCAGATTATAAACAAAAAACTAAAGCTATCCAGGGAGTTAAACAGGTCAAAGTTTATCCAGTATGGCAGGGTGGTGGTACTGTAAGACTTGTAATAATGGACAGTGAATATGGAGTGCCAACTGAAGAATTAATTGATTTAGTACAAACAAAAATAGATCCTATTCAAAATCAGGGTATGGGATTAGGACTTGCACCTGTAGGTCATGTAGTTACTGTAGATGGTGTTGAAGCAACTACAATAAATATATCTTTTTCTCTTACATTTCAAAATGGAGGTACATGGCCAGCAATTCAAACACAGATACAAGAGATTATTGATAAATACTTTTTAGAACTTAAGAAAACATGGGAAGATAATAACAATTTAGTTATTAGAATAAGCCAGTTAGAAAGTAGAATAATTGATGAGATTGACACTGTTTTAGATATTGAGGGAACAACTCTTAATGGTTTTGATAAAAACTTAATTCTTGAAGCTGATAACATTCCAGTAAGGGGAAGTGTTACAAATGTATAGAGAAATAGATATAAGTAAATACTGGCCGCCTGTTGTTGGAGAAACAAAAGAATTTAAAGAAATAGCAAAAGCAGAAAATCCAGAATTTAATCTATTGGCTAGATGTATAGAAGAAACTTTCAATAATCAATTCATCATGGATTCCACAGAATATGGAGTTAAGCGGTGGGAAAAGATATTAAAAATTTATCCGCCTATTACAGATACATTGCTGACTAGAAAATACAGAATACTTGTATATCTTAATAGAAAAATACCTTACACATATAGGGTTATGGAAAATCAACTTATACAGTTCTTTGGTAAGGACAATATCGATATAGATTTGCAACATAAGATATATTCTTTAAGAATTGCTGTAAAAACATTTAATTATGATTTATTTGCTATAGCAATGGATGAAATAAATATTATGAAACCATGCAATCTTATTTTTAATTCAACAATGGTTGCTGAGATAAGTTCAAAGCTGAATATAGGAATGACAACATTATGTGGTGAAACAGTAACTGTTTATCCATATAAGAGTAAAGATATAGAAAGCAGAGCCAAAGTGGAGATTACAAACAGTCTTGATACTCAATATGAAATAGTAACAGTATATCCGAAGGAGGTTTAATATTATGGCAGATGAACAATTTTACACAATACTTACCAATGCAGGTAAGGCAAAAGTAGCAAATGCAACATTATTAAATAGCAATGTTACATTAAAGACATTAAAAGTTGGCGATAGTAATGGAAGTTATTATAATCCAACAGAGGAACAGACAGTATTAAAGAATACAGTTTATTCATGTGATGTGGGTTCTGTACAGATAGATAAAGATAATCCTAACTGGATTATAGTTGAAACTGTAATACCTGGAAGTGTTGGGGGTTTTACAATAAGAGAAATAGGTCTATTTGATGTAGAGGGTGATTTAATTGCAGTAGGAAAATATCCAGAAACATATAAACCAGTAGTTGCAAATGGAGCAAGTAAAGATTTATGTATAAGAACTATATTTGAGGTTAGTAATACACAAAGTGTTAATTTAAGTATTAATCCTAGTGTTATTATTGCAACAAAAGAAGATATTGATAATTTACAGGAGCAGATAGATGAAAATCGTGCGTCCTTGGAAGAAAAAGCGAATAAATCTGAATTAGATAGATATTATTCTTTATATGAAGCTACTAATATAGTGTCTAATACAGATTTAAATGATATAAAAGATATAGGTAATTATTTATGTGTTAATGTATCCATAGCAGAAACATTAATTAATTCACCCTTCAAAAATGGTGGTTTTACATTAAAAAATGAAAGATGCACTGGTGGTAGTATAAAAAACTTTATAAGGCAGACAATAAAAACAAATTCAAGTGCATCCAGGACATTCGTTAGGAATTATGTAACAAATGAGAGTACACTAGAAGGGGTATGGTCAGAATGGCATGAAATAGCTTATAAAAAAAAGGAAGATACAGTATTATTTGAAGGAAGTGTTTATTTAAACGATACAATTATTACATTAAACGATAGTATAGACAATTACAAATTATTGCGTATTACATTGAATAAAAATGGAAATGAGTATAAAGAAGTGCCTGCTTATTCCTCAGGAGTTGCCTTGCGTGCATTTGATATTACCGCAGGTACAAGTACAACAATAACATTTTTTGAAATAAATGCTCTTGTTAACAGTGAAACTAAATTGCAAATAGCAAATAATTTGACACTTATTAATGCTGGTGGAACTTATACAAAGAAACAAGCAACAAGTGGTGCAAGTGCTGATGACTTTTTAAAAATAACAAAAATAGTAGGAGTGAATTAAATGAAAGAAATATGTGTAACAGTAGATAATAATAATCGTATAAATCAGTTTGGAGTTGGAAAAGATAGTATAAATGGAATAAATTTAAATGTAGAAGATAATTTTGATTTACAAAACCTAGGGAATTATAAGGTTGTAAATAATAATCTTATAGAACTTACAAAAGAAGAAAAGACAGCACAAGAAGAAAATATTACAGAATAGGTCAATAGGATGAAGAATATAATATTCAAAAATCAGTAAATGAAAAGCAAGATTTAAGCACCTGTAGGGTGTTTTAATTTTATTTTATTTTATATTAAAAATTCCAAGCGATTGGAGATTTAAAAGAAAAGAGGTAAAGAAAGATGATGCAATATATTAATTTAGTACAAAACAATTTATTTATAAGAACAGTAATAATAGTGGTTATGCTGGATACATTTCTAGGAGTATGCAGAGCAGTAAAAGAAGGAAAATTTAACAGCTGTTTTGGTATAGATGGAGGAATAAGAAAAGTTGCTATGCTTGGATGTATAGCTTTCTTAGCAGTGTTGGATATGTGTATAACATTTAATTTAGCCTTTATGCTGCCAAAAGATTGGATAAGCTTTTTAGGTGTAGAAAAAATAGGACTTTGTGAGTTCTTCGCTATTTTATTTATATTATATGAAGCAGTAAGTATATTAAAAAATTTACTGCTATGTGGCTTGCCAGTACCTACTAAGTTGAAAACTTTTATAGAAAGCTTTTTAGATGTAATGACAGATGAATTGCCAGAGGTATCTGAAGAAGAAAAGCAAATTAATAAGCAGGAGTAATAAGAGCAGTCTTATTTTTATGTTTGGAGGAAAACATTATGAAGCAAGGTTGGATAAAAGAAAAAGTATTAGAAAATGGTATTAGTTCAGAGTATTGGTTTTATTATAAAGATAATTTAAAACAATGCTGCACATGGATTGAGGATAAAAAGAAATGGTATTACTTAGATAAGGATGGAAGAATGGTTACAGGATGGTTCCAAACAGCTAGTGATGGGAATAGATGGTTTTATGCCAATGTAGATGGAAGTATGGCTACTGGATGGATACACTATAATAATAAGTGGTATTATCTAGTTCCAGAAACAAATAAGAGTGTTCCTGAATATGCTGGTGAATGTGTTGTAAATTGTACAAGATTAATTGATGGTACTTATTACAAATTTGATGCAGAAGGTGTATGGATAAAGAATTTAGTTACAAGAGAGCAGCTCCAAGCCATAGGATGGAAAAATGTAAGTGATTTAGTTCTTAAGGACTTAAATAGCTGTCTTGAGAAATTTGAAATTAATACACCAACAAGAATAAGACATTTTATAAGTCAATGTTCTCATGAGTCTTGTTGTGGATTATATACTAAAGAATTAGCAAGTGGTTCAGCTTATGAAGGAAGAAAAGATTTGGGTAATACTCATGATGGAGATGGTAAAAAGTATAAAGGTGCTGGATATCTTCAGCTTACTGGAAGAAGTAATTATCAGAAGTTAGCTAATTATCTTGGAGATCAATGTGTTATGAATGGAGTTGAATATGTTGCAGAAAATTATCCATGGACTTCTGCTGGTTTTTGGTGGAAGAATAACAACATGAACAAACTATGTGATAATGGAGCAGATTGTTCTGCGGTTACTAGAAAAGTAAATGGTGGAACTAATGGCTTGACTGCCAGACAGGCTTATTATAATAAGTGTTGCAGTATATTTAAATAATAAGTATAATCTAATTTGGCTAAGTTGCACAAATTAGTCAATATTTAAGGGCAGTGTACAGAGATTAATTTCTTTGTATACTGCCTTTTATTTTCTTATATAAAGTTATCCACAATTTTACATAAAAAGAAGGAAAATTAGAATAAATGTAAAATTATTAATTTTAAAGGAGGATGAATTATGGAAAATGCAATACAAGATAAATACTTTAGTGATTTTATTGAAATGATTAGAGAAGGTACAGCTAAACTGGTATTTAAAAGAAATTCCTTTACTATATCATTAACAAAAGATTTACAAATGCAAGAAATAAATGAATTTAAGAAGTTTACTTCAAATGTAATAAGTTCACTTATAAATAATATTATATCTGGGAAAGTAACAGAGGATTTAGAAAAATATGTGGAGACTATTAAACTTAAATATCCAGAATTAGTAGAACAAATAAAAGTGAAAATATTTAGCAATATGAATACTCTTACAGATTTTGATTTTGAATTAATAACTAGTATACCATACAAGAATTATAGTAATGAGACTGAAAATACTAGTGTACTTTTTAAAATAGAATACGAACAACCTATTAGTGGAAGAGATAATCAACAAAGTATAACAATGGAATTAAGTAAAAAGAATTTACAAGATTTGAAGAATGAAATAGATTTTCTATTAAAAGCTTTGGGATAAAAGAGGTTTATATATGGAAAAAGAAATTAAAGATAATTATGTAAATACCGATAACCAATATATAGAAAATGAAAATATAGTTAATGGGGTATTTGATAAGAATGATTTTTATACATATAATCTAAATCAGTTGCATAGAAATGTAAAAAATGGAAAAAATAAAAATAAGGAAAGGAGTAATGTTCAAATGGAAGAAAATAAAATTCTTGAAAAGTATATGGACAAAGTGGATCAAGATAGACGAGACCAAGAAGAACGCCTTTCTAAAAATATGCAACACATGGAACAACGAATTACTGAAGAACGCCGACTTTCTGAAGAGAGATTGAATAAAAAGTATGAAGATTTATTGAAAATTATAGAAACTTCCAACAATAACACTAATGATAAATTAGAAAAATTACAAAGTAATTTTAATGAACAGATAAAAGAAATAAAAAGTGATATAAAGGAAAATACTAAGGAAGTACGAAATATTTCGATAACAACAATTGTAGCAATAGCAGCAATGGTTATTGCAATAATATGGGCTATATATCAGCAACTACATATTCCAGTAAAATAACTTAAAAGTAAGAAAATAGATAGCAATGTAATAATACAGAGCTATCTCTTTTAAATTAGGAGGACTTACAGCATATACAGGAGGTTCAATAATATTATCACCCTAAAAGGTAAATAATATTATTAATTTGTAACAATATTGACATAATAATACAGTATTATATAATTTGTGAAAATAGAATAGGAGGTATGAGAGTTATGAGTAAAGCTAAAAAAACAACTGTAGGTGGAGGAATAATTTGGTTGATTATTTCGATATTTTGGATTTCTAATCCAGAAGGTTTTATAAATGTAGTAAATATAATAGGTCAATTTATTACTAAATTAATAATGAAACCTTTTGGAATTTAAATATTAAGCATGTTAAAAGAGATAGACCAGTAATATGATCTATCTCTTATTGTTTATTCCATACTTTCTCTTAAATCTTCCTCATAAGCTTCATCCCATTCACCAGTAATATTATTAAGTATATTTTCTAGTGCCTGTATATGTTCACATATTCCGTTAAATCTCCATAAATATTTATAATGTGTTTTCTTATTAAGTTCCTCATATTTATCAGCCATATTATTAAGATATTCTAATTCACTTTGTATTCTTTGTTCTATTGTTAGATTATTCATGGTATCAGCTCCTTTTAATAAATTTGTCAACGATTTGTCAACGCTGAAATAATTTTAAGTAATTTTTTTAAATGCAAAATAATGTTTTAAAATTTTTTATAATACACATAAGGCTAGAAAAATAGCCACTTTATAATAAAACATGATTTTAATTAATGTAAGCAAAATATCCTATAGTTAAATAGGGTAACAACCCAATGGTAGGATGCACAGTTGCTGTTGCAGTTGCTGTTGAAGAA
>CAZPRO010000007.1:0-46784 GCA_964588775.1 uncultured Clostridium sp. | reverse complement strand
ATTTATTATAATATAGTATAATAAATATATAAGATAAAACAAAGAAAGGTTAGTGGTTAATATGACAAAGATAATAATCAAAGATAGTAGAAATGAAGTAGTATTGCAAACAACAAATGAAACATACAAAGAAGATTTAAAAAATAATATTGATAAATTAGATATATGGTGGGTATGTAATGTTGAATACGATGATGGAAAAGTTGGATATAGTGATTATACCTGTAGAAGAAAAGTTATAACTGTAAATGGTAGATCTATATACGCAGATTATAATCTTCAACTTGAAGGAAAACAAAATGTATATAATTATTTATTAGAATTTTTTAACGAAGATTTTGAAACTACTATTCAACCTAAACAATTACAAATTGAACACCAAAAGTATAAAAAATATTTAAGAGAAACATCAGTCCCTAAAAATAAATACATTAGTCCAATAAAAAACAATTTAAGAGAGGATTTAAAAGATGATTAACTATAATGAAAATTTACAAATAGTATTAGAAAAATTAAATATTATAGAAGATAGAAGGAAAAATGAATATAGGAAAATTAAAAATATCATAGTAGAAATGCTAAAAGAAAATTGTGTCGAGTATATGATAGATATTGAAATAACGATTGACAAAATAAGGTATACATTATATGGGGGCGGTAATAGAGATTACCTATTAAGTAATATAATGGATTTAGAAAATGGAGTAGAGATTAATGAGTTTTATGTGCTATTTTCTTTATCTAGAGCAGAGCAACGATTTATACAATCTTATATAGAAAAACATAAAATATATTTTGAAACGAATGTAACAGAAATGGGTGCACAACGTAAAGAAATAAAAAATATAGAGGTAGATAACGAGTTGTTAGATGAATAAATGAAAGGAGGTGAATATGTTATGATTTATGATATACCAATTGATTTTTGCCCCAAATGTGGCAATAAAAAAATAACAATAGTTCAAGGAAGAAGTATAGAATATGAATACTCGTTAACAGGTAAATGCATTAAAAAACAAAAATGCGGAGATGCAACATATTCGTTATTGAAGTGTAGAAAATGTGGTTGGACAAGTAAGCCTTTTGGTGAGGTTGGATTTGATGAAAAAGAATGGGAAGAATTAGCTCAAATATATTTAAAGAAAATGGAGAATATGAAAGTTAAAAATGAATAATCAAGAATTAGCATTTGAAAAGCTGAGTAAATTAAAATGTGGTGCTTTATTTATGGAAATGGGAACGGGAAAAACAAAAGTTGCATTAGATATTATAAATTCAAAATTACATAAAATAAATTATATACTTTGGATTTGTCCAGTATCATTAAAAAATGAAATTGAATCTGAGAAAAATAAATGGTATCCAAATATGCAATTGAATATTGTAGGTTGTGAAAGTATTGGGATGAGTGATAGGATATATCTAAATTTATTAAAAGACCTGGAAAATAAAGATGTATTTTGTGTAGTTGACGAAAGTTTAAAAATAAAAAATTCTGAAGCAAAAAGAACTCAACGAATTTTAAAAATTGGAGAGTTATCAAAATATCGTTTAATTTTAAATGGTACTCCTGTTTCAAAAAGTATTATGGATATATGGACACAAATGCAATTTTTAAGTCCAAAAATATTAAATATGAGTGAGAATGAATTTAAGAATACATTTTGTGAATATTATATAAGAGGTAAATTAAAAGGGCTAATTAAAAAAACATATAATGTAGAATATTTAATATCATTAATACAACCATATATATTTGATAGTAAGCTTGAATTGAATATCGAGAGTAAGTATAAAGATATATATTATGATAATTTGTATTATAATGAATATGAACAAATTAAAAATGTGATTTTGAATTCCTTTATTGATAATGGAACTCTTGATTTTTTTATGTTATCTACTCAATTGCAAAGATGCTACACAAAATCATACAATGATATACTATTAAATTTAATAGATAAAATAAATGAACAAGTAATTATATTTGTTAAGTATCTTGATAATATACCTAAAAATGCTATGAGAATAACTGGAAATGAAAATTTAAAAGAACGACAACAAATTATACAAGCTTTTAAAGAAAATCAATTTAAAGCTCTTTTCGTAACTTATGGTGTAGGTTCATTCGGTTTGAATTTACAATTTTGTAACAATATCATATTTGCAGACCAAACATTTGACTATTCACAAAAAATACAAGCAGAGCATCGAATATACAGAATCGGACAAGATAAAGAAGTTACATATTATAATTTAATTTGTAAATGTGGAATGGAAAAAATTATTATGAAAAGTTTAAACAAAAAAACAAATTTGCTAGATGAGGTTAAAAAAGAAATAACAAAGGTTGGTGAAGTTGAATGGCTAAAATCTATTTAGGTGAACAAAATAAAGTATCAATAATACAAGAATTTTTAAAATCTCACGCCATTTCAAAAATATTTATAATTGGAGATAATATTGAATATGATTTTGGTATAATAACAGAAAATATAAAATTCTCTGATACAATAATGTATAAATATTTTTATAGATGGTTACAAGAAATAAATCCCAATAGCTTAATTATTCTGAATGAATGCCTTAAAAAACAAGATAGACACGATTTAGCATATAACTGTATTCGTAGATATGTATTACAAACACCGAATAGAATTATTTTTAATTATTACCCAATAATTAAAAAACAAGAAGATTTTATGATTTTATACGATATGATACAAAATAATCCATTCTTAAAAGACAGTTATAAATATATGACACATTTTGATGATGTACAAATTGGGGATATACAATTTGAATTACAGATTACTGATTTAGAATTGTCAGATATAATCTTAAACCAATATGAAATTGAAAAAGATAAAATTATAAACGAAGTTAACAAAGACCCTGATATTATTCCTCGTAGATTGCTTAAATTTAGTGAAAAGATAAAACCTAAAGGATTTGATTCATTAAATAAAATAAAACCTAAAATGAATATTTGTGTAAGTAATTTAAAAGTCGATAAATATTATTATAGTGAATTATTAAAATTTAAGGAGGAATTAGACAATGTCATTTCGAGAATATCAGGATAAAAATGTACTTGAAGCTACACGAGAACGAATTTCATACATATTTGATGAGTTTACAAATATAAATGTGTCTATAAGTGGGGGAAAAGATAGTACAGTTCTTTGTTATTTAGCTTTACAAGAAGCAGTTAAGCGAAATAGAAAAATAGGTATTTTCTTTTTAGATGAAGAAGTTGTATATAAAAGTACGGTTGAACAAGTTGAATATTTAATGAGTATGTATCCTCAAAATACTATCAGATATTGGTTACAAATCCCATTTAATTTAACAAATTCAACAAGTTATTTAGATGGGCAAATGGATTGTTGGGAACAATCAAAAAAGAAACTATGGATGCATAAAAGAGATAGTAATAATATTTTGAGGAAAACTTGGTCACACGAAACTAAAATAGCAGATAAAAATAAAGGATTTGGATTTTATGATGTATTATATAATTTTGAATTATCTTTTAATGACACTGCATTTTTAGTAGGTCTAAGAGCTGATGAAAGTTTAAATAGATATAGAACAATGGTTAAAAATCCTGGTTATAAGAATATATATTGGAGTACAAAAAGAAGTGGAACAAATTATACATTTTATCCAATATATGATTGGGGATTCCACGATGTCTGGAAATTTATTGGAGAAAATGATTTGAAGTATCATAAGTTTTACGATTTTGCATATAAAAAAGGTAAACATATAAATGAAATAAGAGTAAGTTCGCTTACCCATGAAAAAAGTTTTAAAAGTATCCAAGATTTGCCTGAATTTGAATTCGATACATATGAAAAACTTTTAAAAAGAATAAAAGGAATTTCATTTGCGCAAGAAACGGCTAAAGATAGAAAGATGTTTAAAGTTCAGGTATTACCAAAAAATTATAAATGTTGGAAAGATTATAGGGATTTTTTATTATTAACCTATCCAGATAAAACAAAAATTGAAATATTTAAAAAACGATTTGCAAAACATTTAGACAATGAATATGTATATAGACAACAATGTAAGCAATTAGTTTTGAACGATTATGAAAACAATTTTCCTATAAAGAATACAGAAGACCCAATCGTAGAGAAAATAAATTATTGGAAGGAGATTTTGTAATATGAAAATTGATATACCTTGTATGAATACAATTTTAGTGGACAGAGATTTGTTACAAGCAAATAATTATAACCCTAATAATGTTCCGAAAGATAAAATGGAATTATTAAAACAATCAATCATTGATAACGGGTTTTGTTTTCCTATTGTAACAATTTGGAGTGAAGAGGACGAAAAATATATAATTATTGATGGATTCCATAGATATACGATATGTCTACCTGAATGGCTAGATATAAAACAAGTTCCAATTGTAGTATTGAATCACGATTTATCACAACGAATGGCAGCAACTATACAATTCAATAAAGCTAGAGGGGTTCATGCAGTTGATGGTGATGCAGAAATTGTCAGGAGTTTAATAGAACAGGGATTATCTGAAGAGGATGTTTCAAAACATTTGGGAATAGATTTAGAAACTGTTTTAAGATATAAACAATTAACAGGAATTGTAGATTTATTTAAGAATGTTGAATATAGCCATAGCTGGGAAGTTGGAACATTTGATGATGAGGAGGAATGCATAAATGAGTAATTGGGAATACAACGAAGTTTATAAAAAATATGATATGAGTGGCAATATAAAAATTGGAACTGGGGTTGTTAAAGTACATAACATATTTGATGAATTACCTGAGTTTATGTTACAGGCGGATTGTTTATTCTGCGACCCTCCATGCAGTTTAGGAAATATAAATACATTTTATACAAAAGCTGATAGAACAGATTATCAAACTAGCTATACGCCATTTATAAGTAGATTCTTTGAATGTATAGATAAAATAAACCCTAAAATAGTATTTGTAGAAGTATTTAAAACAAATAAAGAAATATTTGTTGAAGAATTGTCTAACCGATATAAGTATATTCATATTTATAATTCAAAATACTATAATAATTCTAAAAATAAATGTTGGATTATACAAGCTCAAAATGAGCCTATTACTGTATTTGATATTGATAATATGGATGAAGAAAAGATAATACATTTTATATGTAAGAATGTTAATTATAATTGTATAGCTGATTTATGTATGGGAAGAGGATTAGTTGGTTATTATTCAAATATGTATAATAAAAAGTTTGTGGGAACTGAATTGAACGAAAAGAGATTAGCAGTTTTATTAGATAGAATTAGCAAAAGGAGAAAATAATATATGATAACATTTTGGTTCATAAAAAATATACTTGCATCGACTTATCGAAAATCATTGCTAATTTATCTATATATAATTATGTTTTTAATTCTAGCAGTTTTTGCAGATATAATATTTTTACCTCTATACTTGTTTATGCTTATTCTTAGATATTTAAGGTAGTGTTGAAATAAATATATGAATGTAGGTGGAAATTATATATGATAACTTATAATTTAATCAAAATATTAAAAAATGATTTGGCTATGTGCAATAATTATTATATATTTATAGTTATTTTAGTAACACTAGCAATATTTTTAGATATTATATTTAGTCCTTTTTGGATATTGGAATTGATTTATATATTTTTAGAGAGGTGTTTCAAATGAATAAAAATTCAACTAGATATTTTTCAAATAAACAAGAAAAACAAATAGCAAAAAAATTAAGCGGTAAATGTCAAACAAATAGCGGAGCAACATTATTCAGTAAAGGAGATATCAAAACTGAAAATTGGCTGATAGAAGCCAAAACAACATTAACAGAAAAGGATAGTTTTAGTATAAAAAGGCAATGGCTAGATAAATTAAAACAAGAATCATTTGCAATGAATAAAGAATATTATTCATTAGCATTTAATTTTGAACCAAATAGTAAAAATTATTATATATTAGACGAAAAAACTATGCAAAAAATACTAAAAATTTTAGAAGAAAATTAATAAAATTACTTTAAAAAATCACTAAAATTACTATATATTATATAGAGAGGTGATTAAAATTACACAGGACGAAATCAATAAATTAATTGAAGATAATATTAAATTAGCTTATGCTGTATTTTGGAAATATTATCCTATTGTTAGAAATAATATAGAAATAGACGATGGAATTTCTATGTGTTTTGAAGGGCTTATACAAGCAGCTAATACATATAATTCTTCAAAAGGGTATACATTCTCGACCTATGCTTTTATTGTTATAAAAAACACACTATTGTTAAATTTACGTAATTCAAAAACTAAATTTGATACAGTTTCTTTAAATACTCCTGTTCAAGGCAAAGATGGAGAATGTGACATCAGTTATTTTATACCCGATTCATTTAATTTAGAGGAAACGGTCGAAAATAAAATATTGAATGAAATATTATATGAATGTATAAACGAATTAACCGAAAGAGATAAGCGAATACTTTTATTATTCATGCAAAAAATTCCACAACGTAGGATTGGGGAAATGGTGGGAGTACATCAGGCGCAAGTAAGTAGAAGTATAAAACGTATCATAAATATTTTAAGAAATAAATTAAAGCAAAGGGGGGTGGAGTAGATATGGAGTTTAAACATTTTATCAGGCATAAAAATAGTGAAAGTCAAAAAGCTAAAATAGAAAATTCAAGACCTATTAAGTATATAGCTTGTAATAAGTGTCATCAACTTGGAAAAACACTTATAAAAGGGACAGATAGTTATTATTGTGTAGATTGTTTTAATAAATTAAAAAATAAGGAGAAATAAATTATGACAAATATAACTTTAGCAACAAAATATAGACCAAAATCATTTAATGATTGTGTAGAACAAAATTACATAAAAGTAATTTTAGAAAACCAGATAAAAACAAATACAATAAAAAATGCATATTTATTTACAGGTCCTGCAGGAACAGGAAAAACAACAACGGCAAGAATATTTGCAAATATGATAAATGACGGACAAGGAAATCCGATAGAAGTAGATGCTGCATCAAATAATAGTGTTGACAATATTAGAGTTATAATAGAGGACGCAAAATTTAAACCGTTAGATAGCAAATATAAAGTTTATATATTAGACGAAGTTCATATGCTTTCCCAAGGGGCATGGAATGCAATGCTAAAACTATTAGAAGAACCTCCAAAAACAACTATATTCTTACTTTGCACAACAGACACCCAGAAAATTCCTAATACAATATTATCAAGGTGTCAACGTTATGATTTTAATAAAATTAGTTATGAGGGTATAGTCAACAGATTAAATTATATAATCCAACAAGAAGGAATTGCAGAATTTGAACAAGAAGCATTACAATATATAGCAAAATGCTCGGAAGGAGGGATGAGAGATGCAATTTCTATGCTTGATAAGTGCATATCTTATTCTAATCAAGTAACAGTAGAAAATGTGGTAAAGGCATTAGGAATTAGTGATTATGAAAATTTAGATAAAGTATTATTAAACATACTAAACAATAATGAAAGAATGTGTATTGATATAATTGAAAATATTTATAAAAGTGGAAAAGATTTAAAGCAATTTATTAAGCAGCAAATACAATTTATATTAGATATTTTAAAATATTTGATATACGAAAATTATGATTATATACAAATACCTAATACTTTAAATTTAAATAACTATAAAAATTATAAATACGATAATATTCTAAAAATTCTAAATAGAATGATAAAATTACAAAATGAAATAAAATATGAACAAAATCCAAAAGTACTAATAGAAAGTGAATTATTGATATTAACTAAAGGGGAGTAATATATATATATGGGAGTAGATAGATATAAAAGAGGGCAAGTGTGGTGGCACAAATCAAATAATATATATAATGGAAGTGTACAAGGGGGAACTAGACCAGTTGTAATTGTATCAAATGATAAAGCAAATAAATTTTCAAAAAATGTAACAATAGTTCCTTGTACTAGCGCAGATAAAAAGGATTTACCGACACATTTTAAATTTATTTTAGATGAACATACAACTGTATTATGCGAGCAGATTACAACAATACCAAACGATGAATTAACAGAATATATTGGCACTTGTGATAGCCATAGTATTGAGCGACTTGACAAAGCATTATCAATTGCGATAGATTTGCCGATTTCAAAAACTATTGAAAAAGATACACATATTCAAGATACTATTATGCAAGTCGATGATATAGATTTAAACGATGTTATTCATAAAAGAGGTCGACCTGTTAAATATACTCCTGAATATATATCAAAATTTGTAGCTGATTATGATAGTCACGGTTTAAATTATATGGTGGAAAATTATAAATTATCTTCAAAAGATATCAAAGCAAAAATAAAAAAATTCAAAGAGGGGAGTTGATAATTGTGGTAGGTCAAAAAGAATTAAAACGAATCATAAATAACCTAGTTGAAACTAAGTTTCCACCATTCGTAATAATAACAGGTATGAGAGGGCAAGGAAAAAAATTAATAGCTCAGTACATAGCAAATAAATTAAAGTACTCAATTGTAAATATAGATACAAAAGTGGATAGTATTAGACAAATGATAGATTTGTCATATAAACAAACAGAGCCTATTATATATTTAATACCCGACGCAGATAGAATGAGTTTAGGAGCGAAAAATAGTTTATTAAAAGTAATTGAAGAACCCCCGAATAATGCATATTTCATAATGACATTACAAACGATTGAAAATACATTACCTACAATAAAAAGTAGATGTTATGAGTTTAAAATGAATCTATACACATCAGAGGAATTAGAACAATTTATATCATTATTAGCAAATAATACATCTGATGTAGAAAAAGATATATTAATTAAGTATTGTGATAATTTTAAAGATATAGAATTGATGACAAGTTACGGGATAATTGATTTCTATAACTATGTTCAAAAAGTATATGATAATATTAATAAAGTTCAAAGTGCGAATGCTTTTAAGATTTGTGATAGATTAAATATTAAAGATAACGACTCTAATAAATACGATGTAGAATTATTTTTAAGAGTGTTTAGATATATAGCATATTTTAATATGCTTGAAATATTATTAGAACCGAGTATGAATATTCAAGCTAAGTTATTAAGTCGTATTATTTCATACACATCAAAGGTATTAAATAAACTATGCATAAGTGGAATAAACAGAGGAAGTTTATTAGATATATGGATATTGGAAATTCGCAAAATATGGAGGACTGTAAATGAAGTGTAAGGAAATAGCAGATTATATCTGTACAAAATTATTAGAACAGCGGATTTATAATTCATAAATATAAAGCATTTTCAACTTGTTCTATATATTTAAAGTTAGATTATGGAGCTTGTAATAGTATTAGAATATCGGACCATAAAGGGTATGAACATTTGAGTTATAAATATTGTATTTTACAAAATTGCTATAAAAGTGGATGGGTTAAAAATAAATCAAATGATTGGCAATATTTTTGTGAACCGAAAGTTGAAGAGATAGATAAATTAATAGAAATTATTATAAAAGATAGACAATACAGAAAATGTTTTTATAATTACGATATAATATTGAATAAGTGTAAAGAAACAAGTAAACAATCTAATATAAGTTTTTGGAAAGAGTGTGAAGAGGTAAAATTATGAATTTACAAGAATTACAAAATCAAATAAAAACAAATCAATTGGAATCAAATTATATATTTATAGGAGAAGAAATAGCAATACAAAAAATATATATAAATAAAATAGCCGAAGTATCAAATCTTGAAATACAATATGTGGATAATTTTAAAGATATATATAATAAATTGCACCAAAATGATATCTTTAATGCAAAAAAATTATATATTATATTAGATGATTATGATTTTATAAAAGAAGAAAAGATATGGCAAATTGATAATTTTTCAAATATAAATGGCAATATACTTGTTTTTAAATTTAACAATTTAGATAAAAGAAGTAAATACTATAAATATTTTGAAAATAAAATTGTAGATTTCCCGAAATTACCAACAGAAATTTTATCACAGTATATACAAAAAGACATACCATTAAATAATAAAAATTGTCAAAAACTAATTGAAATATGTAATAATAGTTACAACCAGATATTATTAGAGATAGATAAAATTAAAAATGTAAATGACCCAAGATTAAATGATTATAACGATATATTCGAATACTTAGATAATTCAGAAGCATTTCATAAAGAAATATCAGATATAACTTTTGAATTCGTAGAAAAAGTATTAAAAAGGGATATACATAATATATACAGATTACAAAAACAATTACAACAAATTGGAGAAAGTAATATCAAATTATTGTCATTATTATACACGAATTTCAAAACAATATTATTAATTCAGAGTTGTAAATCAAGTGATATATGTAAAACAACAGGACTTCAATATTATCAGGTTAAATATAACCAGGACAAATTGAACTATTATACAGTAGGAGAACTTGTGAATATATTGAAAATTATACAGCGAATTGAGGAAGGAATAAAGACAGGTAATATAGAAGAGTTAATTAGCATTGATTATCTATTGGTGTCCATATTGTGATATAGGGAGGGAGTATATAATGCATAATAAAGAATCAACTATTTGTCATAGATGTCATAGAAAATTAAAAGATGATGAATCAAAAAAACGTGGGTTTGGTAAAGTGTGTTATGAAAAATATATTAAGCAAAAGATTAATTATTTATTTGAAATGAGGGATACGAATGAGATTGTTAACAAATAATGAATATAAAAAAATAGAAAATCTGCTATATGAAAATAATAGCGACAATATAAGTATTCAGTGTAGTATAAGAGAGATAACTAATTTTTTTAAGGGTACAGAATACCATGAATATTTTTTAACAAAATATTATTTTAACCGTAATCAATATAAAAACAGATATCCAAAAAATAGTATGTTTTTTAAACAAATTTGCAAGGAATTATATATAGAAGAGCCTACATTATATATAATAAAAAAAGAAGTAATATATAAAGCAGCAATGATATTTTATAAAAATGGAGTGATATAAATATGTTTAAATGGTTTAGAAATTTAAAAATTTGTAATGATAACATAAATTGGGATAATTTAAAATTATCAAAACAAGATTCAGATATATTTTATATGTTAAATCATTATTACGATAAAAGTTCACCGAATATAGCAGTTTTAGGCGATATAGATAAATTTAATAGATTAGTAAAATATTTTGATACAATTTTCAGAGTATCATATAACCCAAAAAATTGGGAACTAACAAGAAGAAAAGCTATAAAAATAAATAATTCAAAAGTAACTTATATGGTAGAAGATATAGAACTAACAATAGTTCATATAAATACTATTTCAGATTTAACAAAACATAATATAAGATATAAGAAATACCTTTAATATAAAAAATGAGTTGATATAGTAAAATTATACCAACTCATTTTTTATATTAAAGGTATTTCTACAGGAACTGTTAAACCTGCGTCTTTAATAGTTGCTAATATTGTTGCTTTTTTCATTTTATTTCTAACTTTTAATCCTTGCTCTTTAGCCCAATTTACTAATTGTTCGTATTTATTAAAAGCTTCTTCTTGTCTTTTAATTTTTTCTTCAACCCATTCTTTTTTAGGAGCATTAATAAGTAATTGAATTAACATACTTGCTTCATATTTTGTTAAGTTTTCAAAATTATCTGATGTTAAGTCGTGTCCTGTTGTAGATTCAATTTCAAATAATTTACATTTCTCCAAATATTTTTCATTTGATAATTTAATTATCAATTCTCTTTGTTTATCTGTCATCATCTTAACCACTTATAAAATGTCAACAGTTTTTTATAAATTTTTATAAATTTTTATAATAATTTTATGAAAATTTATAATATAATATAATATATTAAATATATTCGGGAGTAAGCGAATTGGTAGAGCTACTTGACTTTGACTCAAGATTGTGGTGGTTCAAGCCCATCCTCCCGAGCCAAAATAACTAATATTTAGGAGGAATATATGGAAGAAAAATTGTTAGAAGAGTGGCAAGAAAGATTAGGACTACAAGATTGGGTGATAATATTAAGATATAATTGTAAAAGGGAAGATTTAGAATGTGAAAATGCAGTAGGCGAAACATGTTGGGAAACAACAAATAAATGCGCTAGAATATGTATTATACGCAATGAAGAATATGGAAAAGAATCAATATTAGAATATGATTTTGAAAAAACATTAGTACATGAATTATTACATATAAAATTTGCACTAATAGATAAAGACTTAAATACATATGAAGGAGTAGTAGCAGAACAAGCGAGACATCAATTGATAGACGATTTAGCAAGAGCATTGGTAATGGCAAAAAGAGGTGAAACAAAAAGAAAAATGGTAGTAGAAAAATCAAAAGATGTAAGTAAGGGAGAATAAATAATGAAAATATTAAATCAAGATAAAACAACAATAGTATATATTAATAATATAATAAACATATCAATAGAAGATAGTTTCGAATATCAAGAGTACCCATATTCAATAGATTATGAAACAGATGATGTGAAAGAAGAATTAGGCAGATATAAGACATTAAGTAGAGCAAAAGAAATATTATTGGAAATATATAAAACACATCAAGAAGATAATTATGAAATGCCAAACAAATAAATATAATAAATTATATAATAAACAAAAGAGGTGATATATCAATTTATGGCATATAAAAGATTAACAGCTGCACGAGAAAGATTTTGTCAAGAAATAGCTTGTGGAAAAACACAAAGGGAAGCAATGTTAATAGCATATCCAGCTAGAAAAAATTGGACTCAACAAAGTATAGATGTAGCAGCAAGTCAATTGATAGATAATAAGTTAATAATAACTAGAATAGCAGAACTAAGAGCCCGTACAGAAAAAGAAGTAATATGGAATAGAACAAGAGCATTAAATGAAATAAACTATGTTTTAGAAATGAATAAAAAAGATATGGCAAGAATAGAAGATGCCTGTCAAAATGAAATAGATGCACTAGAAGCAAGAATATTACAAATAACATCAAGCATATCAGAATGTAAAGATATGGAACAAGTAATAGCAAAAACAAAAGAAGTACAGGATATATCAGAGAAGATAGCAAAATTAAAGAAGCAAAAAAGAGTGAATTCGACAAATATAAATGGAATATTAAATGCAGCAAAAATATTAAATAGAATGTATGGATTAGATATAACAAAAGTAGAAGTAACAACAACAGATACAGAAAGGGATAATATGAAATCATTAAGCAAAGAGGAGTTGAAAGCACTTGCCTACGCCAATATTAACACAGGAAACACAGAACAGAGCTAGGTGTCAATTAGCCTCTGTTTCTTTATTCGATTATTGTAAAATAAGAGATAGTGAAAAGTTTTACGATGAAAATACTGCCTCATATTTGAAAGAAATATGTGACACAATAGAAGAATTTGAAGATGACGATAATGAGTTATTGATAATAAATATGCCTCCAAGACATCGGAAAATCAAGAACAGCGACAAATGCAGCTAGTTGGTTATTAGGAAGAAATCCCGCATATAAAATAATGACAGGTACATACAACACTATATTATCAACAAAGTTCTCAAAGCAAGTAAGAAATATAATAACAACACAACACCGAAAAGATAAAATAGCATTTTGTGATGTATTTCCAGATGTAAAAATGAAGTATGGTAGTGCGGGAGCTGGAATGTGGGGACTTGAAGGAAACGAAGAAGATAACTATTTAGCGACAGCACCAAATTCAAGTTCAACTGGTATAGGATGTGATTTCTTAATTATAGACGACTTAATAAAACGAAAATATGAAGCATATCATGCAGACTATCTTAATCAACTATTTGAAGATTGGATAAAAGACACATTATATTCAAGATTAGAAGGAAAAAGAAAAATACTTGTATTTATGACAAGGTGGGCAACAAAAGACCCTTGTGGAAGACTCATAGAGATGTTTACAGAGCAAGGAAGAAAATTTAAACTAATAAGCAAAAAAGCGTATAATAAAGAAACAGACACAATGCTGAATGATACAATATTGAATAAACAACAATACGATTTGCTTATTCAAACAATTGGAGAAGATATAGTAAAAGCAAATTATGACCAAGAGCCTGTCGATTTAAAGGGTAGATTGTATAGTCAGTTCTTAGAATATAATCCAGCAGATATAAAAACAATTGATAATAGAGATGGACGAATTGTGTTTAAAGAAGTACGAGCAAGATGTGATACGGCAGATACAGGAGAAGATTATTTATGTTCAATTGTATATGGAGTTACAGCAGATAAGAAAGCTTATATATTAGATATAATATATACTCAAGAGAGTATGGAAACAACTGAAAAGCTTGTAGCCGAACAATTGCTTAAATATAACCCTTATGTATTTAGACCTGAATCGAATAATGGGGGAAGAGGATTTAGTAGGGCAGTTGAAAAGTTATACAGGTCAATGGGTGGAACAAGAACATTATTCAAGCCCTACACCCAAACATTAAATAAAGAAGCGAGAATATTAAGTAATGCAACAGCACTTCAAAATATAATATATTTTCCAATGGATTGGAAAATAAGATACAGAGATTATTATGAAAGTATGAGAGATTATCAAAGACAAGGTAAAAACGAACACGATGACGCTCAAGATTGTACGACATCAATAGCCGAAGAACTAGACATAGGGAATGGAATTAAATTTGCATAGGAGGGAAATAACTTGGAAATAAATCAAATGTCAATTATAAATGACAATATAGAATATGGGGCTGTAGGCACAAGTAACAAAGAAATAACAAAAAATATATTGAATGAATGGCGAAATAGCCAAACAATAAAAGATATGATTCAGGCAGAAATGTATAGCAAAGTTAAAAATACAGAAATAGAAAAGAAAACAAGAGATTATGAGGATGAAGATGGTCATATTATAATAAATAAACATTTATCAAATACCAAAACAAAAACAGCAAGATATAGAAAATCGTTAAAACAAAAAATAAATTTTGCACTTGCTAAGCCGTTTGTTATTAGTTGTGAAAATGATAAATATCAAGAGCAGTGGGATAACTTCTTAAATCAATATATGAGAGGAGTTATAAAGAGGACAGCGAAAGACGCAATTAATAAAGGTATAGGATTTACATATCCGTGGATAAATGAATTGGGAGAACTAGAACTTGTAGAAGTTGACCCGATAACATTATATCCAGCTTGGAAAGACCAGGCTCATACAAAATTAGACGCAATAGTTAGAGATTATGAAGTTATAGAATACACAAATCAAACACCTCAAACAATCAGAAAAGTAGAATATTGGGATGATAAAATAGTAGAAAAATATACTGATTATAGCTTAGGACAAGGCAATGGCGATTTAGTTGCAGATGTAGGTAATGGGTATGAATTAGATGAAGATATGGAAACTAGATTAACCTTACAACAATATCATATGTCAGATAAAAATGGGCAAGGTATTAGTTGGGATAGAGTGCCTTTTATAGCATTAAAAGGTGATGAGGATGAATTGCCATTATTAAATGAGTGCAAAGATGACATAGATAGTTATGATGCTATAAAATCAAAAGGCATTGATAGTGTATTAGACGATATAGATGCGACACTTGTAATTGAGGGCATAAGTGCAGAAATGGGGGAACTGAGCAGAGCCAGAAAGTTACTTCAAAATTCAAGAATAGTTAGTGTCGACCCAGGTGGAAATGCACATTTTGAAAAAGTAGACGCAAATATAGATGCAGTCTTAAAACAATTAGAAATGTTAGCAAAAGATATACAAGACAATACAAGTACAGTTGATGTAACTACTATTGAATTCGGCAGTAACCCATCAGGAAAAGCAATGCGTACATTCTTTGAACCTTTAAATCAATGGGCGAATGGATTTGAATCTGAATTTAGAATATACTTTGACAATTTAAAATATTTCTTTGATAAGTGGTTAGCTTGGAAAGGTGGATTTGGAACATTTGAAGAATTACAAAAAATAGAATTAACAGTAACATTAGATAGAGATATGCTAA
This sequence comes from uncultured Clostridium sp., assembly GCA_964588775.1. Taxonomy (GTDB): domain Bacteria; phylum Bacillota; class Clostridia; order Clostridiales; family Clostridiaceae; genus Clostridium. The sequence continues at coordinate 30,656 of CAZPRO010000007.1, read as the reverse complement.
TAGACGAAGAATCAATCATATCTAATTTAGTAAATTTAAGCGATGAATTATCTCAAGAGACAAGAGATGAATTAAACCCTTATGTAGAAAGCCATGAAAAAGAAGAAAAGAGGAGAGAAGAGGATAGAAAAAAAGCATTAGAAAATGATGAGTTATATATCTTAAATAATGTTATAAAAGATAGTACTGATAATGAGAACGAAATGAATGATGTGGAGAAAAATACAAAAAATAATGAAAATAAGCAAAAAAACGACGCACGAAAATCGTTTTAAACGCATTTTTTTAAGGTGAGGTATATACTTATATACCTTAAAAAATGGAGGAAATATGAAAAAAAGTAAAAATGCAGTGTATTGGGAAGATAGAATGGTTAATATATTTTTAGATGGTGAAAAAGACATATTAACAGTAAGCAAAGATTTAAAATTACAATATAACAAAGCTTTAAAGGAAATAGAAAATCAAATAAATATATTTTATGGCAAATATCAATCAGTAAGTGGGTTGGATAGCACGACAATCAAGAAACAACTTAGTAAGGAAGAATTAAAAAGCTTTCACAATACACTTGATGAAATAATAGATTATGCAAAAAATCATAAAATGGACAAAGATTATACAACAAAAATGAAATTGTTAAATATGAAAACTAGGATATCAAGATTAGAAGAGCTAAAAACAAATATAGAATTTGAAGTTCAAAAACTAGGTATAGTTGAAAAAGAAAAATTAGCAAAAGTAATGGAAAGCACTTATACAAATAGTTATTATAATACCATTTTTGAAACTCAAAAATATATAGGCTTATCAACAAGTTTTGCAGTGCCAAATGTGAAAGCAATTGAAAAACTTATTAGTACTCCAATAAATTTAAAAAATTACAATATTGCAATATATGGGGATAAGCAAAATTTAATAAATTTATTGAATACTTATATTCCTCAAGGAATAATTTTAGGATATAGCCCTAAAAAAGTCGCAAAAATAGCAAGTAAAACATTAAATACTAATTATAATTCAGCAGTACGATTAGCAAGAACAGAATATAATTATATAATGAATCAAGCAGTAATAGATGGGTATAAAGAATCAGGGATAAATCAATATCAAATATTAGCAACTTTAGACGCTAGAACTTGTATAGAGTGTGGTGAATTGGATTTAAAATTATTTGAAGTTGGAACAGAAATGATTGGAATAAATTATCCTCCTTTTCACCCAAATTGCAGATGTACAACAATTCCATATTTTGAACCAGACGAATTTGACACAGCAACAACACGAGTTGCAAAAGATGAATACGACATTGCTTATGAAGTACCTACCGATTTAAATTATAACGAATGGGTTGAAGGGTTATCTTATAATAAAGATAATACTGCTACATATAAAAAATAATATAAAAAATAATTGACCTAAATTTATATAATAATATTGTAAAATTATATGAAGGAGGGTCATTTTTATGGCTTTAGATAATACTCAACCAATAGATGGTGAGGCAAACCCAAATACTGGGGCAGAAACAACACCTCAAAACAATGAGGGCAAAAATAAACCTGCAAATGTTGAAAAACACGAGGAGGGCAAATTTACTCAACAACAATTAGACGATATTGCAGCTAAAGCAAGAGGTTCGGCAGAAAGAGAAACTCGTAGAAAACTTTTAGCTCAATTAGGTTTAAAAGATGATGAGGAAGATAAGCTTTTAAAATTCAAAGAAGCTTATGAAAATAGTTTATCAGATGAAGAGAAAAGAACTACTGAAATGGAATCACTTAAAGCAGAAAAATTGCAATTAGCTCAAGAGCTAGAAGAAAAGGAATACACAATTAAAGCATTAATTGCAATGACCGAAAAGAAAGAGGAAGATGTAGAAAAAATAGTTAAAATGGCAAAAGGTTTAAAAACAGATTCGAATACAATCGAGGATGCTATTAATGATGTATTAAGTATGATAAATATTAAACCTGAACCCCCTACAACTACAGATATTCCAGTCGGTCAACCTATTACACAACCGTCAAATAATGTAATAGTTGATACACAAGTGAATCCATTTAAAGCAGGGCAAATTAATCTTACAGAGCAAGGTAAACTATTAAGAACTAACCCCGAACTTGCAAAAAAATTAGCAAGTGAGGCAGGGGTTAAATTACCAAATATATAAAAATTAAGGGAGAGTGAATTATATGGCAGTTACTAAAATTGCAGATGTAATAGTTCCAGAGATTTTTACTCCTTATGTTATTGAAAGAACTGCAGAGAAATCAAAACTATTACAATCAGGAATAGCAGTAGCAAATCCAAAATTGAATGAGCTAGTTACAGCGGGTGGTGTAACAATGCAAATGCCATTTTGGAAAGATTTACAAGGTGATGATGAAGTACTTGACGATTCTAAACCACTAACACCAAATAAAATTGGTGCAAGCAAAGATATTGCAGCGCTATTACTAAGAGGAAATGCTTGGGGTGCAAACGATTTAGCAGGTGCACTAGCTGGGGACGACCCAATGAATGCAATTGTTGATTTAGTTGCGGATTACTGGGCAAGAAAAGAACAAAAGACATTGTTATCAGTATTAAAAGGTATATTTGCTTCTAGTGCTATGTCAGACCATATACTAGATAAATCGACAAAAGGTATAGCAGGCGGAGTTATCCTAGACGCAAAACAACTATTAGGTGATGCAGCAGACCAATTGCAAGCAGTTGCAATGCATTCAGCAGTTTATACTGAGTTGCAAAAACAAAACTTGATTGAATATGTGTCTTCGACTGGTCCTAGTGGTTCACCAATCCAGATTCCTACTTATTTAGGATATAGTGTTGTTGTAGACGATGGATTACCAAAGAGTGGCGATGTATATACAACATATCTATTTGCTAGAGGGGCAATTGGTAGGGGCGAAGGAACACCAGTATCACTTGTTTCTACTGAAACAGATAGAGATTCATTAGCTGGAGAAGATTATTTAATTAATAGAAGAGCATTTGTATTACATCCATTCGGTATTAAATGGAAAGGAACTCCAACAGGTTCAACACCAAGCAACGCAGAACTTGAAGTTGGTACAAACTGGGAAAGAGTATATGAATCAAAGAATATTGGTTTAGTAGCAGTTAAACATAAATTAGTTGATGACACTGCTGAATAGTAATAATATATAATCTTATAGACTCAATTAGCAATTAGCAATAATATGCTAATTGAGTTATTTTTATGTAAAGGAGTGATAAGTTGTGGGATTAGCATCATTTAATAGAATGAGAATCAGACAAGTAGAACAAATGAAACCTGAAAATATAATAAAAAAACAACAAGAACAAAAACAGGAAATTCCTATAATAAATAAACAACAACAAAATAAAGGAAAATCTAAAGATAAGTAGAAGGGAGGATATACTTTGGATAATATATTAGACGATGAGTTATTCGATTTCATATATAATCAAATATTAATTTTAAATAACATATCAAAACCTGATTCAAATATTGAAGAGGTAATAAAATATTGTATAAATGATATATGTACTCAAATAACTATCAAAACAAATAGAAATAAATTTCCAAAAGACTTAAAATATTTGGCAATAGATTTAGTCAATAGCGCGTTTAATTTATACGAAACAGATTATAATGGTACACAACAAGCAATTCAAAGTATGTCCGAAACTGGAAGAAGTGTTACATTCGGGGAGACTGATAACCAAAAAACAAAATATCAATTATTAATACAGCAAAAGTTAAAAGATAATGAAGTATTAATAAATCGATATAGATTATTATACAGAACGAGGTGTCCATATGAACAAGATTAATTTTGAACCGATAGGGAAAGCTATGCAAGTATTTGATACCGATAAAATGGATATATATAGACGAATGGAAATAACTAATCCAGATGGAACAATTGGGGAATCAAGTATGGATGAACCTTTATATAAAGATATTCCTTGTCATATAGCTTTTATAAGTGCAGATAATGCAGACCCAGATACAATCGATACAACACCAATTGTTGTGGGTATTCAAATAAATTGCTCGCTCGATGTCGACTTACAAAACAATGATTACATAAAAGCTTATAAGCTATCTGATAATAAAGATATATTAGAAACATATAGTGGGGTTATAGGGTTTCCAACAGTTTCCCAAAGTAGAAAATCAGCACAAATGCAAATGAGGACTGATGTTTAATGGGTAAGAATTATAAATTTGATTATAGTCAATTTCAAAATTATGTAAAAGATTTCGGGAATGTTCAAAAAGAATTTGAAACATTTTTAAAAACATTTTTATTGCAACAAGCTCAAAGAGTAGTTCGTTCAACAAAACTTAGAACACCTGTTGATACAGGTACATTAAGAAATAGTTGGTGTATAGGAAATGAAACAAAAGCAATTCGATATAATAAAAACGGAAAAGTTACTGGAACAGATTATCAATCTGCATTTGCAAACAAAGCAACAATAGATGATGTGCAACTTGTAGGGGATACATTGCAGGTTACAATATCAAACCCAATGGAATATGCCTCATATATAGAATATGGGCAACGTTCTTACTTAGGTAGATATATGTTAACGATATCAATGGACGAAATATCAGCAGCAATGGCAGGGAGATTTGAAAAAGAATTTAAAAACTTCTTAATGAATTGGGGTGTTATTTAGTGGGATATGAAATATTAGGTGAAACAATAAAAAGTGCTATATCAATTAAATTAGGAGAAATATTTGGGCAAGATACAATACGATATAAGGAGCAGATAACAAATGTTAAATATCCTAATTTTTTTATATATCAAGTATCAGTAACCCCAAATTCAAAAGGTCAAAATCGATGGGAAATTGACTATTTAATAAATATTCGTTATAGGTACGCAGAGGATATATCATTAGTATCTAATATAGAGCAAAAACTTGACGAAGTAGGTTTGGCACTTTGCACGCAATTAACTGAAATAGATTTAGAATTGCCTGTTAAAACTTATAATAGAACATATGAAAAAGTTGACGGAGTTTGTCAATTCTTTTGTAATATAAAAATATTTGTATCAACTCCGCAAGAGTTTGTTACAATGAAAAAATTAAAATTAAATGAGGAGGTATAATAATGGCAGGAGGTACATTTATTACACAGAATAAGATACGACCAGGCGCATACTTAAATTTTAAAGCAGTTGAAACACCAAGTATGACAGTAGGTTCAAGAGGAATTGTAACATTTGCTATGGAATTAGATTGGGGTAAAGAAGGAGAATTAATTGATGTTTATAGTACTGATATAACATCAGGAGATTCTTTAGCAAAGATTGGGTTAACTGCATTTGATAAGGGTATTAGATTACCTAGTCTAGCATTATCTAACGCGTATTTAGCAAAAATATACAGACTTAATAAAGGTGGAGCTAAAGCTACTAAAACAATCAGTGGTATAACAGTAACCGCAAAATATGCGGGTACATTTGGAAATAAAATCGCATTAATTATTAAAGAATTAGATAATGACGTATTTGAAGTATCAACTTATGCAAATGGTTATGCAGTGGATACTCAAAAAGTTAAAACGCCTAGTGAGCTTGTAGCCAACGATTATGTAGAATTTAGTGGAGGAGAAAGCTTAAGTGCAATTGCATCAACATTACTAGAAAATGGAACAAATGGAACTTCAGCAGTAGGAAATTATACAGAATATTTCAAATTACTAAAAACAGCTCAATGGCAAACACTAGCAATTGTTAAGAATGATTCAGGGGTTGACACGCAAGCTACTACATTTATTAAACAAATGAGGGAAGACGAAGGAAAATACGTTCAATTAGTATTAGCAAATTCAACAACAGCTGATTACGAAGGAATTATTAATAACGTATCAAGTGTAGTTATTGGTGGCGAAACTATTAGTGCATTGGAATTTAATGCCTATGTAGCAGGTATTACAGCGGGAGCAAGTGTTGTTGAATCAAATACAGGGAAAATAGTTGAGGGTGCTGAATCAATAGTTGGCGCATTGACTAATGACGAAATTATAAAAGCACTACAAGAAGGAAAATTTGTATTATCTCAAAATCAAGACGGCAAAATAAAAGTTGAAAAGGATATAAATTCATTACACACATTTACAGCAGATAAAAATTACACATTCAGCAAAAATAGAGTTATAAGAACATTAGATGAAATTGGAACATCTATTTGTAGTATCTGGGAAACAACATTCTTAGGAAAAGTTTCAAATAATGAGGCAGGTAGAACATTGTTCAAATCATCGATTATAAATTATTTAACTGAATTGAACAATATGGGAGCAATACAAAACTTTGAAAGTGATAAGGTAGAAGTATTAGCTGGAAATGATATCGATTCAGTTGTTGCAAATATAGCAGTACAACCAGTTGATAGTATGGAAATATTATATATGACTATTAATGTTATATAATAAGAAAGGAGATTAGAATATGACTATTTTACAAGCGGAAGACACAGTAAATGGTAGAGAGGGTATGGCTACTGCTGAGATTGATGGCAAAATTGTTGAATTAATGGAATTGTCAAATATCAATATTAATATTGAAAAGACAAAAACGGAATTTAAAGCTTTAGGTACTAGAAATACTCAAAATAAAACAACAGGATGGAAAGGTACAGGAAGCATGACTGTTAGATATGTATCTACTAGATGGGCTGAAATGATAGCGAAATATATTAAAACAGGAATTGATACTTATTTCACAATAGTAGTTACAAATGAAGACCCAGGAAGCAAGACAGGAAAACAAGTAATTCAAATTCTTGGTTGTAATATGGATAGCATGGATATCGCGAAATTGGATATTGATTCAGATGTATTAGACCACGATTTTGATTTTACATTTAATGATATGAATATTTTAAATTCATTCAATGAATTAGGATAGGAGGAAATAATTTATGACAGATTTAGAACAATTCTTAGCATTACCAGATGTAGATAGTTTAGAAGAGGAAATATTTGTTAATGAAAGGCTTGGAACATTTACAATCAAGCCGATGACAAACGCACAATTTAATGAATATTCAAAACGTTGCCAAAGTAAAATAAGCAAAAAGGGTATGGACTTTGATGGAGCAAAATATAATCTATTAGTCATCGCAGGGCAAGTTACAAAACCAGATTTTAACAACGCAGAATTATTGAAAAAAGCAGGGTGTGCAACAGCTAGTGAACTAATTCAAAAGAAATTATTGGCAGGTGAAATAGCTGACTTATCTGCTAAAATTGCTAATATTAGTGGATTTAGTAATGATATAAATGAGGAAGTAGCAGAAGCAAAAAACTAATACTTGAGGGAGGGGAAGCATCATTCTGTATGTACGCAGTTTTAAATATGGGCTACACTCCCTCTCAATTTACAAACTTAAATCATAAAGAAAGAGCTTTTATAATTGCTTCAATTATGATAAAGCTCGAAGAAGAGAAAAAACAAAATGCTAAAATAAAATCAAAAAAGAGGTGATAACTAAGTGGCGAGCATTAGACAAACTCTTGCATTAAATGACCAAATGTCGAAGGTTTTAACTAATATAACAAAAACGATGGATACAACATTAAGTGCAATGAAACAACTAAAAGGAGCAAATTTTGATAAGGTTTTTGAAGATGCTAGTAAATCAGCAGCACTTGCAAGAACCCAATTAGATGAATTTAATACATCTATTAAAAAGATAAATAAAAACTCACAACAGTCTACGAGTTCTACAAATGGGTTACTCAGTGCTATAAAGGGGTTAGCAACAGGGTATACAATGCTTAAAGTCGCAGAACAAGCTGATACAGTAGCAAATACAAGAGCAAGATTAAACTTAATAGCAAAAGAGGGCGAATCAGTAGACGAATTAACGAATAAAATATACGCGTCAGCTAATGCGTCTAGGTCAAGTTATCAAGCTACTGCTGATATTGTAGCAAAATTGGGAATGCAAGCAGGGCAAGCTTTTAACAATAGTAATGATGAAATTATAGCATTTACAGAATTATTGAATAAGCAATTCACTATTAGTGGAATGGACACAACGGCAATAGAATCTACAATGTATAATTTAACTCAATCATTATCATCAGGTAAATTATTAGGAAACGACTACAGAATATTAAAGCAAAACGCATCGTCAATGATTGCTATAATTAGAGATTATTATGGTGTAACTCAAGAAGAATTAGATAATATGGTAACTGCAGGTCAAGTAAGTGCGACGGATATTAAAAATGCAATGTTTGGAGCGGCAAGTTCGATAAATGAACAATTTGAACAAATGCCAATGACATTTTCGCAAGCTTGGACAATATTCAAAAACAGTGCTTTAAAAGCATTTGAGCCTATATTGCAGGGATTAATTAAAATATTGAATAGCTTATCCGGAGTGTTTACATTTTTATCTGAAAATCAGTATATATTCTATGTAGTAATAGGGGCAGTAGGAGCATTGGCAGTAGCTTACACAATATTAAATGCTAAAACAATTGCTACAACAATAGCACAATGGGCATTAAATTCTGCATTCTTAACGAGCCCAATAACATGGGTAATTATATTGATTGCTGCATTAGTTGCAGTATTAATATATCTTTGGAATACTAACGATGAAGTTGCTTATGCAATGTTATGGGCTTGGGACAACTTTATGATAGGGTTAGAATCAATAGGAATTAAATTTAAACAATTTTGGTATGGCTTAATTGATGTAGTAGATTATTTTAAGATAGGGGCTTTATCAATTGTAGATTCAGCTATAAATGGCTTGGTAAATAAAGGTAATGAATTCATACAGTTATTAAATTTGATTCTAGGAGTTTCAATACCAACTATAACCTGGCAATCTACAATGGCTATTGATTATGCTAAAGATTTCGCAATAGCAAAAAGTCAACGTGATGCCGAAATAGAAGATGCTTATAATCAATTATATTTAAAGCAAACGAAATTAGACGAAAGCCGTACTGATAGAGTAAACAATAGAAATAAGGTTGGGTATAACAAAACTGAATCGATTTTAAATTCTGTTTTAGGTTCAGACTCAACAGGAGCAACTGCTATTAAAACAACTTCAAATGATAAGTTGTTATCAGATGATGATGTTAAATTATTATTAGACGTTGCTACAAGAGATTATAAACTAAATTATCAATCTATGACTCCTAATGTAACATTAACATTTGGAGATATAAGAGAAACAGCCGATGTAGACGATATAATGGATATGTTAGCAGATAGATTGGAAGATATATATGATTCAGATTTGGAGGTGGTTCAATGATACGTCAATCGGTTAAAATGGCAATTCAGTTTAATGGAAAAATATTAATATTACCAGTAAACCCAGAAAGCATAAGTATTCAAAGAACTGCTTCTAATGAAGATATAGACATTGTGGGAATAGGAAAGGCTACAAGGAAAGGCGAAGCGGGGTTAATTAATTTTACAATTGAAAGTTTCTTTCCTGGCGCAAACTCATATTTTTACGCAGGAAATAGACCGAGTGAGTGTATTAAATTTATAAATGAAATTTGGGAAACTGAAAATATTAATAACAATGTAGCTAAAATAATTGTTACAGGAATCCCTATTCCAATTGATATGTATTTTGTTATTGACAATTTTAGTTATGACCACAATGCAGGAGATGAACAAGATATTCAATATAAATTGCAAATAAAAAAATATATTCCTTATGGAGTTAAATTAATTGAAACTAATTCCACAACGAATACAACTGTCAGAACAAATTCAACTAATGTTGAAACTCCGAAATCGAATACAAAAGATAAATCATATACAGTTAAATCGGGTGATTCATTATTTGCAATTACAAAACGTTATACAGGAAATGGAAATAAATGGAGAGAACTATACGACTTGAATAAATCTAAAATAAATAACCCAAATTTAATTTATCCAAATCAAGTGTTAACTATTCCATCAGGGTGGTGATTATATGAAATGTGAGCTGTATTTACAGAATTCAAACGATGGTACAAAATATGATATATCAGATATAACAGGTCAAATAACTCTAACTTCATCAATACTTGGAGAGGCGGGTAAGTTGACTTGTGTATTATATAAAGACCCGAATAATTTATTACAAATTGCTAATGGGAGTAGAGTGTCATTTATTATAGACGGTGTAGGTATGTTCTTCGGGTTTGTATTTTCAATTGGTACAGACGCAAATGAAAATTATGAAATTACTTGTTACGACCAAATGAGATATTTAAAAAATAGTGATATTCGTACAACAAGTAATATGACCGCTAGTGATATATTCGCTAAGATATGTAAGGAATACAATTTAGAATATAAAATAAAAACACCTACATCTTATGTTCCACCAGCTCATGTACATAATTCTACAAGTTTATATTCAATTATTGAATATGGAATGAATTTAGCAAGTATAAATGATAAAAAACATTATTTCATAAAAGATGAGTTTGGGGTGCTTACTTGGAGTGAATTAAGCCAAGAAAAAACAAATATTCAAATTGGCGAGGGTTCATTATTAGTTGGGTATAAATACGAAAGAAGTATTGATAGTGATACTTTTAATCAAATAAAGGTATATCAAGAAGATAAACAAGAAGGAAAACGCTCATCAAGAATTGTTAAGGACTCAGACAATATAAAACGATGGGGGACATTACAGATGCTTCATAAAGCAGATAAAGAATTAAATGAAGCACAAATTAAGATATTAGCTCAAAATTATTTAAAGTCAAAAAATAGAGAAACAGAAAAATTATCATTACAAGCGGAGGGTATTAAAGAATTAACTGCTGGTAAAGGTATAAAGTTCATACTAGAACGAGAGCAGATAAATAAATGGATGTGGATAAATACTGCAAAGCATATATTCACTAAATATAACCACACAATGGAATTGGAGGTTGAGATTTAATGGGTAGTGGTGCAAGTAGGATTCTAAATTTAATGAAAACATCACCTAAAAATACAATAAGTTCAAAAACTTATCTTACGGTTCATTCATTGAATCCATTAACTTTCAAACTGGACGATAAATTAATTTTAACTTCTGAATTCTATGTTCTTAGTGATGACATAATTATATCAAGATTGGCAGTAGGTCAAAAGTTATTAGCATTTAGTTTCAATGATAATCAATGTTATTTTATACATCAAACAGTTGATGGCAATATAATAAAAACTAAAATAATAGATAATACAAATGATAATAGTATAATTGACTCACTATCCGCTAATCAGGGTAGGTTGTTAGCAGGTAGAGTTTTACAATTAGAAAATGAAATGATTGCAATTAAGCAGTGCGTTACAAATTTAGAAAATAGAATGACAACTGCTGAAAATGATATAAATGATTTGGACAACCGAGTATTAAGCTTAGAAAGTAAGATTGTATAGATAAAGGAGTGCTAAATTATGTTACCACAGATTGATAATTCAATAGATAATAAATTAGAAACGGTTATAATGCCATCAAAAACATATAAATTAACTGAACAACGAATAAATGGTTATGTAGATAATTTAGACGCAATAAAACAATCAATATATCATATATTAAATGTTGAAAGATATAGTTGTTTAATATATGACGATAATTATGGAGTCGAGCTAGAGCAATACATTGGTAAAGATTTATACTATATAGAAGCAACAATCGAAAATACATTGAAAGAAGCATTGACACAAGATAATAGAATAAATAATGTAATTGTAAATAGCATAAAGCAATCAACTTTGGATACAGTACTTGTTGATTTTGATGTTATATGCAATGAAGGTATTATAAATATGGAGGTGAATTTAATTGTCTAATTTTTCCGATAATAATGATTTTCAAACTATATTAAACAGGTTATTATCTAGGATTCCCGACACGCTAGATAAAAGACAAGGGTCAATAATATATGACGCATTAGCTCCTGCAGCAGCTGAATTGAGCCAATGTTATATTTCCTTAGATGTATATAAAGACCAAACAAATTTAGAAAATGCAACAAGCGAAAATTTAGATAACAGAGTGGCAGATTTCGGAGTTACAAGAAATTCCCCAACATTTGCTCAAAGAATTGGTGAATTTAAAAATACAAACAATGAACCGATGGAAATAGAATTAAACACCAAATTTGGAATTCCAAATATTGAAGGCGGTTATACTTATATGGTTACATCAGAAATAGAACTTGGAAAATATGTATTAATTTGTGAAACTGCTGGAACAGTTGGAAATGAATATTTTGGTGAATTATTACCTGTTACAAGCGTTAATGATTTAGGTGAAGCTAAATTAACTGGAATATATATTGCGGGGGAAGACGAGGAAAGTGACGAAAGTTTAAGGGGGCGAACAATTGATAAATTAAGGGAAACTCCATTCGGTGGAAATATAGCTGAATATAAACAATATGTAGAGGATATAGATGGAATTGGGGCTTGTATGGTTATTCCAATATGGAATGGGGGAGGAACTGTTAAGATAGTCCCTGTTACAAACAGCTACGATATACCTTCAAGTGCAAAAATAAATGAAATTCAGACATTATTAGACCCAACACAAAATTCAGGGCAAGGGATAGGAATAGCCCCAATTGGGCATATCGTTACCGTATCTGCTCCTAATAAATTGACAATAAATGTCTCCGCAGATATACAAATAGATTCTACACACTCATTAAGTGGGTTAGAAGAATCTATAAAACAATCGATAGGAAATTATATTAATGAGGTTCAAATGAATTGGTCAGATGCTGAGTCATTAACAATTTACACTTCGAGATTATTAGCATCTATTTTAAGTGTAAAAGGAGTTGTCAATGCCGAAAATTTAAAAATTAATAATAGTTCAAGCAATTTAACGATTTATCCGAAAACAGACGACAATGATTTTCCTATGTTAGGTGAGGTGGTATTAAATGAAACTTAGTGATTACATGCCTAAATTATATAAAAATAATGTAGAAATGAATAATATAATAAATAGTGAAGAATACGAATTTGAAAATCTATTAAAACCTAACATAGATACATCATTTTATAATACGTTCGTAAAAACAGCTGATGAAGACGGAATTAGATTATTTGAGGAATTATTGCAGATACCTTTAGACGAAAACAAATATAATTTAGAATATAGACGTGCTAGAGTTTTAAGCAAATTTGCAACAATGGGTGCATTGACGTATAGATGGCTAGAAAATAATTTGATTAATTTAGTTGGAAAAAATAACTATCAGATTTTATTAAATTCAGCTAATTATGAGTTAACTATAAATATATCTGATGTATATTTAGATACAGTAGAAAAGATATTTGATGTATACAGACCACTGATTCCTGCAAATATGAAATTATTTATTAATTTATTTGATAACATAGAATGTAAATTATATACAAGTAACATAATACACGAAGGAGATATTTTATATATAAAAGGAGAGGAGTAATATTTATAAATGGCAAATTTTAATTCATTTAAAATAACGGATTCTGGGTTGGATTTGTTATATAAATGTCAAACAGGTAAACAATTAAAGTTTACAAAATTTATGCTAGGTGACGGTAATTATTCAGGTTCTATTCGTGACTTATCAAATTTGGTAAACCCAATAAAAAGTGAAAATATAAAAAGATTAAGTATCACAGGAGTAGGAAATACAAAAAAACTAATAATTGGATTTGATTTAACAAATGAAGATGTAACACAAGGATTTTATCTTAGAGAAATAGGCATATACGCAACAGACCCTGATACTAGTAATGAAGTATTGGTATATTACACAAATAGTGGTGAAACTGCTGATTATATACCAGCTATAACAACTGATACTATTATGCAAAAATTAATGAATGCTGAAATATATATATCAGATGTTGCTGAAATAACTGCCACAATTGATAGTTCACTAGTTTATGCCACTCAGCAAGATATACAAAATGTGCAAACTCAAATACCAACTAAAACTAGTGACTTAGAAAATGATAGTGGGTTTATCACAGACTACACAGAAACAGACCCAACAGTTCCAGATTGGGCTAAATCTTCGACTAAACCGACTTATAGTTATAACGAAATCCAAAACAAACCAACTCTTTCAGAAGTTGCTACAAGTGGAAGTTATAACGACTTAAAAAACAAACCTACGATACCTTCCAAAACTAGTGATTTAACTAATGATAACAATTTTAAAAGTATAACTGCTTCAACAGAAGATTTAGAAGCAGGAGTTTCAGCATTAGCAACAGGTACAATATATCTAGTATATGAATAGAGGTGGCAAAATGTCAAAAAAAATGTATATAGGTATAGATAATATAGCAAAACAAGTGAAAAAAGGATATGTAGGTGTAGAAGATAAAGCAAGAAAAATAAAGAAACGGTTATTACGGTGTTGACGGAATTGCTAGACAATTTTTTAGTGGTGAGAAAAAATTGATTTATTATGGTGCGATAGATAAGTTACGCCAAGCAAGATACTCTATGGCTAGTGCATACGATAACGACTACGCAATGTTTGCAGGAGGGGGTTCATATAATAATGCATACTCGAAGGCACTTGATTGTTATGACGGCAATCTTACTAAGAATAATAATCTAAATACATTAAATACTGCGGCTGCAGAAGATACTATTTCAGGAGGGGTTGGACAGGGTTATTACCTGTTTAATTATGTTAATGCTAGTGTAGGTATAGGTCAACGTGTAATAGACGTATACGCAACTCAATCGTTAGCGCATAGTTCATTACAACAAAGCTCAACAGCAACTGGGTATGTAGGTATAAAGAATACAATATGCGTAGTTAATAAAAATTTGACTAATAGTGTATGGACTGTTACAAATTCATCGCAATTTAAAATTTGCAGCTTTCCAGAGCTGATATGGACCACTCGGTGGAAATCTATCGCTGAAGCATGATTATGGAGTAGGAGTGCTGCTTGACGACTATATAATATTTGCTGGGTCAAAGAGTGGTAACACAGTAGATGTAATTGATAATAATAATGTTGTTAGCAACCCGAAAGGCTTAACAAACTATGACACTAGGTGGTTATTCGGAGCAAGTAATGATAAGTATGCATTATTTGGAGGAGGGTCCCAAGCTGCAGCAGTAGATTGTTATGATACTAATTTAGTCAAAACCTCTGCGACTAAATTACCTACACAACAATGGGCAGGGGGTAGTATAAGTATAGAAGGGTTTATTGTATTCGCAGGAGGAAATGACGGCAATGGTGCTACTAACCAGATTATAACCTATGATAATAATTTAGTGCAGTCAACTGATTTACAATTATCGAATGCGGTTCTACATTGTGCCACTGCAAAGATAAATAATTATATATTATTTGCAGGAGGCAGTCTATCGTCAGGACAAACTAATAATATAGATGTATTTCAATTAATTTAAAGGAGGAAAAGAAAATGAGAAAAGTAATTAAATATGAAGGCAAAAAAACATACATTTATCCAAGTGGCAAACTAGCCACACCAGAACAAGTACTAAAAGATTATCCAGCAATATTAATAGCCTCGCATATAATAGAAACAGATGAAAATGAGCAAATGTTTTATTCTTATCAAAATTTAAGCGCTGCAAGAACTATGTATGACATAGATTCGAGCTTATCAGAAGAAGAAGCAATTCTTGCTATTCAAGATATATTAAACGCACCTGCACCTGAACCAGAGCCAACAGCAGAAGAAAGAATTGCAAGTGCATTGGAATACCAAAATTTATTAAGCATGGAAGATACAGGGGAGGTATAATATTATGACTTTTGAAACAATTAAAAAAAATTATGAAAGAAAACTTTGGAATAAGCAAATGGTAAAAATGGCAGTAAGAAAAGGCATTATCACAAAAGAACAGTATATAGAAATTACTAATGAAGAGTATAAATAATATAGAAAGCGAGGTGTTTTAAATGAGCAATAAAACATACGATATTCTTAAATGGATAGCTCAAATATTATTACCTGCAATTGGGACATTATATTTTGCATTGGCGGGTATTTGGAATTTGCCTTATGCTGAGGGGGTTGTAGGAACAATAACTGCCATTGATACATTTTTAGGATGTATCTTAGGTATAAGTTCAGCAACATATTCCAAATTGACTGGAGTTGATAGCAATGACCATAATTAATCCTGGTTTAAAATTCAATAGAAAATTACAACCATTGCAATTAACAAATATTAATTATATAATGTTACACCATACAGCACACCCAACTTGGAATATATTAGATGTGCATAATTATCATAAGAACTCAAATAAATGGATAGGTATAGGATATAATTTCTTTATAGAGCAGGACGGCACAGTTTATGAAGCAAGAGGTTTCAATGTTGGAGCTGGTGCTACTGGATATAATAAAAATTCAATACATATATGTTTTGCAGGTAATTTTGAAAATAATAAACCTACCGATATACAGATTAAAAATGGAAAAAAACTTGTAAAATATATACTATCAGTATTGAATAACAATGAAATTCAAATAATTGGGCATAAAGATATTGGAAATACTGTTTGTCCTGGAAGATATTTTCCATTACAAGAATTTAAAAATATAAAATCTAAAGGAGCTGATGAAATTATGCTACAAAAATTAATTGATAAATACGGTGAATTGAAAGTTGAAACGGCACTCATTAAACTTATAGAATCTGTAAATAATGATGGTAAACCATCAGAGTGGGCAGAGAATGAATTACAAGAAGCTATTAATAATGGAATTACTGATGGAACTAACCCAAAAATGTTTGCAACTAGACAGGAAGTCGCTATTATGGTTAATCGTTCAAAATAAAAATGTTGGTTATACACCTTATAACGAGGATATAATAAATTAAATTTAAGGAGGAATATAATATGGATGGATTATTTGAAACATATGGTATTGATTTAGAACAAATTATGTCAGACGCTAGAGAGAATGGTAATACTGCTTTCGCAGATGTTATTCAAAGACAATTAGATAATTTGCAAACTTGCTATGATGTTATAGCTCAAAAATATTCGTCAACAGGTGGAGAAAACCCTTGGAAAATTGATGCAGAATATTTACAAACATTGTTAAAATAATTTTATAAAAACTTCTTTGTAAAGGGGTTGAATTATTATGTCTAGGGAAATGTGGGCAATGAAACAGTACTTATTTCAAGAATACGGACAGCGGTGTGAAGTGTGTAGAAAAGAATTCGACAAGGATAAATTAACAGGTCATCACATAATAATGAAAAGTAAGGGCGGTGAAATAAGTGAAGATAATATTCTAATTGTTTGCTACAACTGCCATTTTGGTAGAATTAATCACATGCAATATAACAGTAACGAATATTGGAAATTGATGAACGAGTGCCTTAGACAACGAAAAGTTAATAAGAGTTAAGTATAAATTATATTTAGCTCTTACTAACCTTTAATTGAAAGTAGTAAAAATTATGAGGGGAAATATGATTATGGATAATGAAAAACTTTTATTACTTGAGCAGGATTTTATGAACCATAAAACAACTAGCCAAGAAAAAATTCATGCTTTAGAAAAACAATTTAAAGAATTAGATATGCGAGTTAAAGATATGGAGTTATCAAAAGAAAAAACAGAATATCAGTATGAGCAAATTATACAAACCTTGGAGAAATTAAACGAAACAACTATTCCTAATTTAACAAAACAAATACAGGAATTAAAGAATAAACCTGTTGAGAGATATAATTTGATTATAACATCAATAGTAAGTGCGGTAGTAGGTGGAGTTGTTACATTTATGCTAAAATCTATTTTATAGTTGATTTTTTATTTATTATATAGTATAATATATAATAATATTATGTAAAGGGGGTTATTGATATGGACGACAAAACAATGAAAAATCTAAACGAACTTGCAAAACAAATAAAAAATGTCGAAAATGGAGTAAATGATATGGTAGTTCCATTATTGAAAGATTCAATAAAAGATACTAATATTCATAATCATAGATTATTTGTACTATGCATTATACTCATATTTTCGATGTTAGTTGTCGGTATTTATTCCCAATTTCTAGTTGCAGACCAAAACAAAAAATATACAGAATTTTTAGAACAATTTGAATATGAATCTTCTGATTCGACATATATACAAGATTTAGATACTACAAATGGTGGTAATGCAATTATAAATTCTGGAATTCGAGTTAATGAATAGGAGAATAATATATGGCACGTATATTACAAGCTCTTAGAATTAAACGTAAACAAGCAAAAAATACAAAAGCTAAATACACAATCAGCTATAAAAGGGTTGTTAAAACTAAAGAGGTAACTCAAAATGGTATAACTAGTAAGTACACATATATAACTTATGAGAAAGTAATCACCCCGAAACAAAATTTATCATACGGAAAAGGATAAATGCTTATGAGTGAATTATCAAAAAGAATAAATGAATTTTTCAAATATGCAACTCGAAATGAAGTGAAACAAATAAAGGATAATATTTATATTTCCGAGCATTTAAACTTAGTATTTGAAATGTTTTATATACAGAAGAAAGATATAGACTATATAGCATATTATACAGGATATAGTAGAGGAAAAATAGAAGCAGATTTAAGATTGTTACGAAAAAAGCTAAGTAAATTAATATAGATTTATTAAACGATAGTTACTTGAACTATCGTTTTTTTATAAGTTTTTAATAATTAAATTCTAATTTTTTCACTTTATCAATATTTATAAAATAATAATAAATAAAACGAGAGAAGGTGCTATATGATAGAAAAGGTCGATAAAATTTTAGAAAACTTAGTCGATTTAGCTTACCAAGAAACTTTAAAAGTAAATCAGAAAGGATATTTTTCAAAAGATTTCGCGGAGGCTTGTGGTATTGTAGTATCTTTAGCGTATGGAAGGTGGCGGAAATAATAATGATAAATAGATTAATAAATTTAGATATCAAGATGCCATCAAATAATGAGGCAATAAAAAGTAATGGTTCATATACTATATCTCAATATGTAACAGTATTTTTAGCTGGGTTAGATAAAAACCAAAAAGATAGATTTAGAAAAATGCTTGAAAGCGGTATTAAATCCGGTATGAGTGTAGCAAGTAGTTACGGCATAGATTATAATGACTTCATTAACGAAGTGAAAAATCAATTAAGTATTTAATTAAAGTTAGGAGGAAACATTATGGCATACCCATATTATAATCCAAATCCATATATGAATTATGGTAACCAGTATTATCAACCTCAGCAGATACAACCGACTATACAACAACCAACACAACAATTTACAAAACCTTTAGGATTACAAGGTAAGGCAGTTGATAATATAGATGTAGTAAAAGCAACTGATATTCCCCTAGATGGGTCAATTAGTTATTTCCCGCTTTCTGATGGAACGGCTATAATAACAAAACAATTATTGATGGACGGTACCAGCAAAATAACAGTATATAAACCGCTTGAAAAAGATGAACCAATCGAACTACCGAAATATATAACTGAAAAAGATTTAGATGCTAAATTTAAAGATATTACTGATTATTCAGCAGATATAAAAAATATTAAAAAGCAACTAAGAGAAATAAGTAATGAAATTGAAGATATTAAAAATATAGATAGAAAGGATGAGTAAAATGAATCCTATGCAAATACTACAAGCAATAAAAAATCCACAGCAATTTCTTATGCGAGCATTTGCTCAACAATCTCCTAACCCAATGATTTCAAATCTTATTCAAGAAGCTCAAAAGGGTAATTACAGTAATGTTGAGAAGTTCGCAAGAAATTTCTGTAACGAACGAGGTATAGACTTTGATAAAGAATTTGCTTCGTTTATGGATAAAAAATAGATACTAATTGCAATTAAGTATATAAATATTTCGATAAGGAGGAAAAGAGTATGTATAATGAAGGATATTCACTTTCAGACATAGCTGCTGCAACTGGTAATGGTTCAAATTCAAATAATGGATTTGGCGATGGCTTTGGTGCTTGGTGGATTATTATTTTCTTAATCTTTGCTTTCGGTGGTTGGGGTAACAACGGCTGGGGCAATAGAGGCGGAAGCACTGGAGGTAGTGGGGCAGCCGATAACTATGTACTAGCTTCAGATTTTGCAACGTTACAAAGACAAATTGATAGTGCTACTAATACATTAGAAAGAAAAGCCGATGCAACTCAACAAGGCTTATGTGATGGTTTCTATGCTATGAATACTGGAATGCTTAATGGATTTAGTGGAGTTCAACAATCAATGTGCCAAGGATTTAGTGGTTTAAATCAAGCTATCACAAGTCAAGGATATGAAACAAGATTAGGAACTCAATCACTTGCTTTTCAACTAGCTAATTGCTGCTGTGATATCAAAACCCAATTAGCTGATTGCTGCTGCACAACCCAAAGAGGCATCGACCAAGTAAATTATAATATGGCTATGAATACAAACACACTTCAAAATTCTATGTGCTTAAATACACGAGATATCATAGATAACCAAAATGCAAACTTTAGAGCATTACACGATGAAATGATAGCAAATAGAATTGAGGATAAAAATGCCCAAATAACTGCCCAACAAAACGAAATTAATGCATTAAGATTGGCGGCTAGTCAAGAAAGACAAAATAATTATTTAGTAGGACAATTAAAACCTTGCCCAATTCCAGCTTATATTACTTGTAACCCATACCAATCATATAATTATGTGTCATGTGGTTGTAATTCAGGTTGTGGATGTTAATTAAATAGTGTGCATAAATCCATTTTGGATAATCTGTATTATACAGAACTTGCAAATTATGTTAAGGGATAGGCAAGTTCTATCCCTTATATTTTTAAGAAAGGAATGATAAAATATGATTCAATCTTTCATAAATTCTATAAAAGCATTAACAAGTAATAGTTCATCCGTTGTATTCGATAGAGATTGTATTAGAACTAATAGTTGTACTGGCTATAGAAGTTGGTTATGCCATAATGAAGGGTCAGCTAATTATGATATTGTTGAATGTGGACAATATAAAATAAATTTCAACGCCACAATATCAAGTGCAACAGCTGGGGCAGTAGCATTTGCATTGTACAATAATGGGGAAATGATTCCGGGAACATTGATGGTAGAAAATATTTCAACTGCTGGAAACTATGCAGATATTGGAATAACTAAAGAAATAAAAGTATGTTGCAAAGGCAATGCTAATATTTCTGTTAGAGCTGTGCCAACTATACCAACACCTACCGCTCCAACAACCCCAATAACAACTCAAGTACCTATAATTGCTAACGCTAACTTTATTATAGATAGGAGAAGTTAGGAGGTGCAAACTATGGAAGAAAATAAACAAGATTTCAATATTGAAAAATTAAAAAATCAAGTTGAACAACTTATAGATTGCATAACTCAGGAAGATATACAAGTGAATAATGTTGACTTGTTAGGTAAATTAGTAGATATTCATAAAGATTTATCCAATGAAAATTATTGGAAAGTTAAAGAGGAGGTATATGATATGAGATATCGTGATTATGAAGATTATGGTCGTAGAGGAGTGCCTGGAACTGGAAGACGTTATGGTAGAAGAGGTGTAAAAGGTACAGGTAGAGGAAGATATAGGGGTGAAGATTATATGGACGAAATGAGAGAACATTATGATAATTATAATGATGCTTCCGAGGAAATGTACAAAGGCAACTACGGAGCTGAAGGAGAAATGATTAAATCTGTTGAGGGAATAATGAGAAATGTATATGGTATAGTTGAAGAATTATCTGAAGCAGATACGCCAGAAGTTATGCGAATAATCAAAAGATATACAAAGAAAATTGACGAAATGGATTAAAATATTTATGTATAAATATATGAATAAAAACCCTGAAAATAATGACATAGAAGATTGTACAGTTCGAGCAATTTCCGTTGCTGAGGGTATTAGCTGGGACGAGGCTTATGATAATTTAAGTGATTCTGCAAGAGATATGGGATTAATGATGAGTAGTGTTGAGGCTATTGAGGAATATCTTGATAAAAGATATGAAAGAGTTCCTATATTTGAAGAAACTGTTGGAGAATTTATTTATTATCATAGATATGGTACATTTCTAATCACTATGAATGGGCATATAACAGTTTTAAAAGATGGAATAAATTATGATACTTTTGATTGTAGTAATCGCATAATTTTGTCAGCTTGGCAAGTTGATTAAAATATGAATAGTGGTAATTATATACCACTATTCTAATATATAATATTGAGGTATTATTATGGAAGAAGACAATTATAATGCGTATTTTCTATTAAGTGTTATTGCTAATCTGTGTCAACTAGTAGATTTTCAAATGAATGTCAGTCAATTAAGTAATGACGATTTAATGAAAGAATTACAAAAACAAGATAAAATATTAGATGAACAAACCCAAGTTTATTTGAAGACTATAATTGAACAGAATGACAAAATAATTGAATTATTACAGAACACGGGATATTAGCCAAGCGGAAAGGCGAAAGACTGCAAATCTTTTATTCACAAGTTCGAATCTTGTATATCCCTCCAACTAGACTATGTTTATACATAGTCTTTTTTAATAACTAAAAATATTTTAAAATTTTTATAAAAACTATTGACAAATTAATTATAATATAGTATAATAAATACATAAGATAAATAAAGAAAGGTAAGTGGTTAATATGAAACAAATTAACATAAAAAATTATAAAGGAATGGAATTCAAAGGTATGTGGAATGAAAAATTTTATGCTTCACAAGCAGATGACAAAACTTTAATAAGAATATATGTAAATAACCAAGCAGTACATATAACACAAGAACAAAAAGAGGAACTAATTAAATCAATTTCAGGTGATAAAATACACCAAGATAATTGTAGATTAGGAGTAATAAAAAGTGAATTTACAAAACTTGATTATGATGCTCAAGTAGCATTAATTAATTATTTGATAGATACTACAATTGATTGTAAACTTCGAGAGGCTTATTATAATAAATTGGAAAATATTAAATAATTGATATAAGGAGGATATTTAATATGATAGTTTGGCGGAATATTAGTTAGATTTAATAATAAAGTAACAAATATAAATGATGCATATAAAACTTATACAGATGCTAAGATTGCAGTTTTGAAGAAAATTGATGATGAAAATCTAAAAACAATAAATGAATATAATTTTTATGATTTAGATAAAAATATTAGATATGAATTAAAATGTATAAATATTTATTAAAAATTTTATAAAAAACTATTGACATATTTATTATAATATAGTATAATAAATACATAAGATAAACAAAGAAAGGTGATTTGGAATGAAAAAATTAAATTTATTTATGAAAAAAGCTAGATTATTTTATTTAAAAGATATTAAAAAACAAAACTATTTCACTATAACAATAGATGGAAAAATATGTAGTTATGTATTTTTAACATATAAAACTATATAAGAAAGGAGGAAAGGTTAATGAAAACATTGGTATATGTATTCAAAGGCACGGTAAAAGAATTTAGACAATATTTAGAAACTTTAATGAAATCAGAAAAGTAATATCGATAAGATGTAATATTAGCAATACCAATATAAGACCTGAACCATCTTGGCAGGCATTTGGATAAGGAGAATACAAATGATTAATTTTAAAAATGCAAAAGAAATGAGAGAAAAAGTTGAAGAAGTAAAATCAAAGAGAACTGTTAAACAACCGCAAAATGCGACTAAAAAAATTGTTAAAAAAGAAACTAAAAAACAAAAAGAAACTAAAACAAAATTTAGAAAATTCTTACTTAAATTTATCACATTTGAATACATAATCTGCGCAGGTATAATGTTATTAATTAATTATAAATCCATATTAGTAGAAAACCAAATAAAAGACTTAACTATAAAATCTCAACAAGAAACTATTATGAAATTATTAACCACTGAAAATAGTGGCGATACGAAAGTTCAAATCGTCAAGTATATGGCTAATAATAAACAGGAAAACGAAAATAATCGTATATATCTTGGAAAATTCAAAATTACTCATTATTGTGCATGCACAAAGTGTTGTGGAAAAAATGCTTGCGGAATAACTGCTAGTGGTAAACGTGTTGAAGAAAATAAAACAATTGCAGTAGACCCTAAAGTTATAAAATTAGGTAGTCAGGTATACATAGATGGATATGGATATATGGAAGCACAAGATACAGGTTCAGCAATAAAGGGAAATATAATTGATGTATATATACCAGACCATCAAGAAGCATTAAAATTAGGGGTTCAATATAAAGATGTCTACCTAGTTAAATAGAAAGGAAGTATAGAATGGTAACAATTCAAATTGATAAATCGAATAAATGTAATGGTGATTACTCATTATACATATCATTCCCGTATGAACAACGAATAGTTGACATTATGAGAAATCAACCAATTCGATATTGGCATACAGAAATAAAGCAATGGGAATTACCACTAAAAAGTTTTAATAATTTAAAACAACAGTTACAAGATTATAAATTGAACATAGTAGATTCACAAAATATACTATCAAATTTTGATTTTAATCGGCTCAATAAATAATCTTATACCTCAAGATTATAAATTTAAAATACAGCCGTTTTCACATCAAATTGAAGGTATAAATTATGGGTTAAAATATGATAGATTTTTATTATGTGATGAACAAGGACTTGGAAAAACTGCTCAAGTTATTAATATAGCGTGTATTAAAAAACAACAAAGACATTATAAGCATTGTTTGATTATTTGTGGGGTAAATGGGTTGAAGTGGAATTGGCAATCTGAAATATGGAAGCATAGTTATGAAAATGGTTATATCTTAGGTACAAGATATAAAAAAGATAGTGTTGTAATAGGCTCAATGCAAGATAGATTACAAGATTTAACAGATATATTAGAAAAAGATTATTTATATAACCACTATTTCATAATAACAAATATAGAAACATTACGAGATGAAAACATAATAAAGAAATTGAAGGAATTATGCGATAAAAAAATTATAAATATGATATCTCTTGATGAGGGGCATAAATGTAAGAATCCTGCATCTCAGCAAGGAAAAGCATTGCTAAAATTACAAGCAGAAAGTATGATATCAATGACAGGTACACCCTTAATGAATAATCCATTAGATTTATATATTCATCTTAAATGGTTAGGGTATGAGAATCATGGGTTTTACCCGTTTAAACAACATTATTGTATATTCGGTGGATTCGGCGGGTATCAAATTGTGGGGTATAAAAACCTTGACCAATTAAAAGCTCAATTTGATGATATAAATCTACGTAGACTTAAGAAAGATGTTTTAGATTTACCCGACAAAATTTATACAACTGAATATGTTGAAATGAGCCTAAAACAATCAAAAATATATAAAGAAGTAAAAGCAGAAGTTAAAGAAAATATCGATATAGTTAAAAAAGCGATAAACCCTCTAGCAGAAATGATAAGAATGAGGCAAGCTACTGGGTACACAGGAATATTAAGTTCCACGATACAAGAATCAGCTAAACTTGATAGGCTTGAAGAACTATTGGAAGAAATTGTAGCAAATAACGAAAAAGCAATTGTATTTAGTAATTGGACGTCTATGACTGAACCCACTTTTGAAAGATTAAAAAGATTTAACCCTGCTATAATAACTGGGGAAACTAAAGATAGAGTAGCAGAACAAGATAAATTTATGAATGATGATAGTTGTAAAGTTATCATCGGAACAATTGGAGCAATGGGAACTGGACTTACACTAACAGCGGCCAATACCGTTATATTCTTGGATGAGCCGTGGAATAAAGCAAATAAGTGCCAGGCGGAAGACCGTGCTCATAGAATTGGAACAAAATCGAATGTAAATATAATAACTTTAATTTGTAAAGATACAATTGACGAAAAAATTCACGAATTAGTTGAACAGAAAGGCAAAATAGCAGATTTATTAGTTGATGGGAAACTTACCCAACAAAATAGAGAAGCACTCGTAAATTTCTTATTAGAATAATAATTTTTTACTTGACTTTTTATTTATTATATATTATAATAAAAATTAACAAAGAAAGGTAAGTGGTAATCATATATAATAAAAAATATATATTAACTTTAAAAGCACAAAAAACAAAACTATTAAAAAGCGAGCCAAAAACTATTCAAGATTTTGAAGAAATTCAAAATAAATTAGACGAAGTAGAATTATTAATAAATTTGGAAAGGAGTGATTAAAATGAAATTAACCGCAAGTCAAGTAGCAGCTCGAATTGGTAAAACAAGTTACACTATAAAAAGATGGTATGCATGGTATGAACAATTAACACCGGATGAATTATTTGGGTATATAAGAGATGGAATGCCTGAATTACCAAAATATGAAGTAGTTGGAGCCACTCAATGGAGATATTGGGATGAACAAGATATTGAGCAATTACAAAAATTTAGCGAATGGGTTCCGCATACCAAAAATGGGGTTATGTCAAATAAATAAATTTTTCACTAGAATAATTTATTTTAAGTTTTTTCAGTTTAGGTATATAACTTTACTAGTTAAAGAATAAAATTGAAATTTGATAGTAAATTTTAAGAAATTAAACTATTTTAAAATTGGGAGGGTTATAATTATGGCAAGACAAATTACAGGAGTAAATGATATTCCAAGTATATTAGATGAAAATAAAACAAATAGTATAAATGAATTTATAGAAAAAGCAAAGATGGAGTTTAGTAATCAAATGGACTTTGAATGTGAAGCCCAAAGACAACCAGTTAATATATTACAATCAGATTTAGCAGAATTGATAAGATTATTTTATGAAGATAAACAACAACTAGATAATTATAAAAAATCAACAGATGAATATAATAAAAATATTAAACAGGCAATGAGTGAATTAGATTTAACAGAATTTGAAACAGAAGATTTAATAGCAAAAATAGGTACTCAAAATAGAGAAAGTTTTAATGAATCTAAATTGTTAGAAAAATTAAAATCATTAGGCAATTTATCTGCAATAAAGACAAAAGAATATGTAGATATGAATGAACTTGAAAATCTAATTTACAATGGAGAATTAAATGCTAGTGAATTAACAAATTGCAAAGAAGTGAAAACTGTAACAACTTTAAAAGTATCTAAAAAGAAAGGAATATAAGATATGTCTAATTATATATCAAAAGCAATTCCAAAAACTATAAAATTCTCAAGTAGAGCAAGTGTCAAAGTAAAAGAACAGTATTACACAATAGAATACGGAGAAGAAAGACAAATTGATAATTTCAATGAAGTGGATTTAGAGAAAGAAAAACAAATGCTTATAGATGATTGTAATGCAGTTGTAGATAATCAAGTTAAAGAAATTGTTAATTTATTAGTAAGAAATACTTGACTTTTTTCTAAAGTATTATATAATAATTATATGTAAGATGTGTAAATACTGTCGAATGAAAATTAAATAAGGTATAATCTCAAAGTTAAAATTTTGAGTAATTATATATAAGAGATATTAGATTTTTCGACAGGGTCTAATATCTCTTATTTTTTTTATTTTAAAGGAGGAATTGATGCAAATGATTGACAAAAATTATATAGTAAGTTTGACAGTTAGAAATAATGATGATAAAAAAATTGGACATCAGGACTTAATACCTTATGATATAGTAGAATTACTGCGAAGTTTACCTAATTCAAAATTAGGTGAATGCTTTAAACCAGTAAATTCTGTCAGACAATTATGGCAAGCTGAATTGAAATGTAGTATATGTGATAGTATTTATATACAAAGATGTTCAAAATCACAACTATTACGAAATATAAAAGATAGTAAATTAAATACTTGTGGAAAATGTTTAAATAAATTGAATAAAAAACAAAAAGAACAGCACAGAATAGAAGAACAAAATTATGCGTCCAAAATAAAAGAAAATACAACTTATTATATTGATAACTATTTGGACCCAGATAATAGTTTTAAACCTAATGTTTCTATATATAATAAATTAAATGATATAACAACTCCTTATATAGATAACCAAATGGTTAGTGATTATATAAATACTGAGCTAACATATTCACAGTTTTTACAAACTCCATATTGGGATGCAGTTTCATCATACGCTAAAAAGAGAGCTAATTTTAAATGCCAATTATGTAATAAAGGTGGCAAATTAAATACCCATCATAAGACATATGAACATCACGGATTTGAACATTGTTTATCTACTGGGTTTAAAGATTTAATTGTATTATGCACAGATTGCCATAATAAATTTCATGAAGAATTGGAGGATTAAATATGAAGTATACTATTCACGGATTTAATCAAATCGAAGTTATGAAAATTAATCAAGAATTAGGAATGGAAATTAAACTAAAGAGAGAACCAAATTGGAACTATAATACAGAAGATATAGTTTTGAACAATGGGAAAACCAGGAAAAGACCTGCTCCGAAATTGCCTAAAATAGGAGAAACTGAATTATTATTACTAAGGTGGTTTGTAGATTTTTATGGCACATCAAAAATGACAAAGCTAACAATTAACGGGGAATTATACGGGTATGTTAAATACAAAGCTGTATTAGAGGATTTGCCCATTCTCGATATTTCCAAAGAAACTTTGAGGCTCACATTTAGTAATCTAGTAGATTTCAAAATACTTAAACACGAAACTATCAAAAATGAAATGGGAACTTTTGCGGTGTATTATTTTGGAGAAAATTATGTTCGCCTTATTGAACAAGTTAAATCTATTAACACTGAATTAGGGTGCATTGAAAACAAGGCACGGGTGCATTGAAAACAAGGCACGGGTGCATTGAAAACAAGGCACGGGTGCATTGAAAACAAGGCAACAAATAATCAATATACTAATAATCAATATACTAATAATAAAGATACTAATATTAGTAATATAAATATTACTAATATGGAAAATTCTAAAAATTCAGAAATTATTATAGAAGAAACTAAAATAGATAATATAGAAAAACCTAAAAAGAAAAAAGAATTAACAAAAAAACAAATAAATGCCATAGAAAGAACAAAGATATTAGAGGAATTTATAAAAGATGAACCAGAAGAATTAAAAATTGCTTTAAGAGATTATGTAGATGTTAGAAAAGAAAGAAATCTACAAGCTAAACAATTACAAATAATTTTAGAAGATTTTGAAAAAGTGTATAAAAATAAACCATTAAGTGAAATATTAACACAAATAAGAAAAGCTACTGCTAGAGGTTGGTCCGCTTTAGTATATGAGGATAAATTTAATCAAAATTCATATAAATCAAATTATAGTTCAAAACCAACATTTGATAATACAGCTAACCACGATGTAGGGAAAGGAGTAGCAGATATGACAGAAGAGGAATATAATTATTATTGTCAACATGAATTAGCTAGAGATGAGAATGGGGAACTTATGAAATTTTAGATATAATTCAAAAAAATTCAAAAATTACTTTAAAATTTTAATGAAATTACTATATATTAAATGAAGAACCAAAGAGGAGGATAAAAAATGAAACAAAATACAGAAAAATTTGAAGAGTTAAAATTACAAGTATATAATTTGATAGCGAATGCTTCAAAGGGATACCCTATAAAAGGAAAGCAAATTTGTAACGAAGTTAATTTACCATTCAGAACAGTAAAAGAGCTTATAACTGAGCTACGAAATGAATATCCAATTGTTTCTAAAGAAACTGGAGATGGTGGATATTGGATAGCTAAAACAGATACCGATATTGAAGCATTTATAAAAATGATTGAAGCTAGAAAACAGGGCTATGAATTAACAATTGAGAAAATGAAAAAATTTTTAGATAATGAATTTAATATAGATAGTAATCATATACCTTTCATAGATTAGGAGAACATAGAATGTATAATTACCAATTTGATAAAGAAAACTGTTGGTACAAGAAAAATTGTAATAAGTATGATACTAATTTATGCAATAGAAATTGTATACGATATATGGAAATGCACTATTTAATGGAAACAAGTAATATACCAAAGTCAAAGAAATTTAAAAATGAACTAGTGCCTGAGCAATCAGATATACAAAATTTTAAATTTTTAAATGATATAAAATCAAATATTGTTGAATTTGTACTTAACGGTGAAAGTTTATATATTTATAGTGAGCGATTCGGAAATGGTAAAACTACTTGGGCTATAAAGATAATGCAAAAATATTTTAACGATGTGTGGTTAGGAAATGGATTTAAAATGCGAGGATTATTTATTCATGTTCCGTCATTTCTAACAAAATGTAAAGATATCATTAGTAACAAAGACGAAGAATTTGATAATTTAAAACAAAATCTATTGAATGTAGATTTAGTTATATGGGACGACATAGCTGCGGGAAAATTAAGTGATTATGATTATAATAATTTACTTACATATATAGACCAGCGAAAATTAAACGGAAAATCAAATATATACACAGGTAATTTAGCTGAAAATGAATTAAAGATTGCAGTTGGGAATAGACTGAAAAGTAGAATATGGAATGACAGTTATGTTGTTGAATTTATAGGAAAGGATAGAAGGAAATGACAGATTATGAACATATGATAATAAGTGCAGTAAGGTATGCACTAGGCAGA
>CAZPRO010000006.1:1776-50816 GCA_964588775.1 uncultured Clostridium sp. | reverse complement strand
AGAAAATAAGCTTCAGGAAATGAACAGGGAAACAACATCTTCATATGAAGTTTTTGCACTTGTATTATTTGTATTAAAAGATATGGACTTTAACAAATTAGGACAAGCTTATTGCAATGGTTCCTTACATTTTTCATAAATATTTATTAATTCCCTTTCTTAATATATTATTTTTTGTTAAAATCAATATTAAGGAAGGGGGAGAAACGTTTTGATAAATAAGAACAGGCTTATTACTATAATGGCATTTTTTGCAATGGTATTAAGTATGGTGACTACAGTTAATGTTAAAGCAGCAAATAATAAAGATATAGATATAATATCAAAAACAAACGTTTCAGCAGACGAAGCTGCTAGATGGGCAAAATCAAAAGGTGCAACTGATACTTTTATAGATTTGGCCGATTTATATTGGGAATATGCTGAAGACCATGGGGGTGTAAACCCGGGAATAGCATATGTACAAGCAGCTAAAGAAACTGGATTTGGAAGATTTGGTGGGGTTTTGGATGAAAGCTACTGCAACCCATGCGGATTAAAAACTGCTTCAGGGGGAGATGATAATGATGCATCTGCTCATGAAAAATTTCAAAGCTGGAAACATGGTGTTCAGGCTCATTTAGATCATTTAGCACTATATGCAGGAGCAGAGGGATATCCTAGAAGTGATACATATGATCCAAGGCATTTTGCAACAATAAAAGGCAGAGCTGAAACAGTAAATTCTTTAAGTGTAAACTGGGCTCCAAGTGCTACATATGGGGAAGAAGTTAACAATTACTACAGGCAGATGGCTGATTATGCTCATGAGGATATTGATGATGAAGAAGTTGAAGAAGATTTAAGTGACGATGAATCAGACAGCAAGGTTGAAACATCAAAGAAGCCATATCCAGCAGAGCCTGAAAGCAAACCAGCAGGACTTAATGTGAAAAATGCAGTTACATCTCTTAGTGAATATGATTCAAAAATAGATGACAAGGCAGATGATACATCATCTAATGGATGGAAAAAAGAAGATGGAACATGGCATTATTATGATTCTTATGGAAAAAAGGCAACAGGCTGGATTAAAGCCAAGGGGAACTGGTATTTGTTTGATAATTCAGGAAATATGTGTTCTGGATGGGTAAGTGATTATGGAGTTCTTTATTATTTTGACCAATCAGGCATAATGGCAACTGGATGGAAAAGAATAGATAATGACTGGTATTTATTCCAATCCGATGGAAAGCGTTCTATTGGAGCTGCAAAGGATGGAAACAATACTTATTTCTTTGATACATCTGGAATAATGAAAACAGCTTCAGGCTGGAATAATATTGATAATAAATGGTATTATTTTAATTCTAATAGTACTTTGAAAACTGGATGGTTTAAAGAAAATAACACATGGTACTATTTACAGGCAAATGGAGAAATGGCTCAGGGTGGTTATTATTCCATAGATGGAAAAGTTTATGGCTTTGATAATGGTGGAAAAATGATAACTGGATGGCAGCAGGTAAATAATATATGGTATTATTTCACTGAAAGCGGAGACATGGTGACAGGATGGAAACAGATTAATGGAACATGGTATTATTTCTATGACAATGGTGCCATGGCAAAGGGCTGGATTAACCTTGATGATGGCTGGTACTATTTAAAAGACAACGGTTCAATGGTAACTGGCTGGGTTAATTATGATGGTTCAAAATACTATTTGAATTCAAGTGGAAAATTAGCTGTCAGCACTACAAAAGATGGTTATTCTATTGGAAGTGATGGTAAGGCATCAAGCACTGCAAATGATAACAAAGCTAACAATTCTGCAACAAGCACTAGTAATAACACTGCTGCTAATGGTAATAAAGATAATAATTCAGGGAATAATGGAAACAAAAATAATGAAAATGGTAATAATAAAACTAACAATAATTCATCAACAGTTATTTATGATAAACCACAGGTTAGTGGAAATATAGTGGTTGTAGATGCAGGACATAATTATGGAGGAGACTATGGGGCAATAAAAACTGTTAATGGAGTTACTTATGATGAAACTATATTAAATATGCAGGTTGCTGCAAAGCTTAAGAAAGAACTTGAGACCAGAGGATATACAGTAATAATGACAAGAGAAGAAGGGGAAAAACCTGTTACAGCTTTAACTCAGAGCTTAACTGAGAGGGTTAATACTGCCAATTATTCAGCAGCATCTGTGTTTATAAGTATACATCATAATGTGGCAAGTGGTTCTGCTATGGGAGTTGAAGTGTATTATAGTTCAACAGCACAAGATGATTCTTTTGGCGGCAATTATAGTTATGACAGGGTACAGAAAAGTAAAACTCTTGCTTCACAAATAGCTTCAAATGTAGCTAATGCAGTTGGAACCAATAACAGAGGAGCAAAAGATAGTTCATTATTTGTATGTAGAAATACATCAATACCAGCAGTGTTGGTTGAGGTTGGATTTATTGATAATGCTGCAGAAGCACAAAGATGTGCAAGTGATGATGGACAATCAAAAACAGCAAAAGCAATTGCTGATGCAGTGGAGAAGTATTTTTAAATTGTAAATTATAGTAACAAAAAGTTCTAGAAGTATTCTTTATGATGCTTCTGGAATTTTTTTGGCTAAATAATAACATAAATTGATTTTATTAGACAAACAGGAATAAAAAAATGGGGAAAAAATAAGATATAAAGCAATGTAAGGTACCAAATTTGCAGGATATACTTGTATAATATTATGACAGTTAAAAATAAGGGGCTGCAAAAAGGTGAGAAATTGAACTGAATATACTTTACAGACACTATGCTTAACTGTTAATTAGACCAGAGGGGGAAGGATTTTGAAGGCAAACAAGAAAGTGACAGCGTTTTTTCTGATCTTTATGACTGTTTTAGCTTTAATACCTACAGGTAAAGCAAAAGCAGCAGCTTTAAAGGATATTAATATTATTTCAGATACTAATGTTACAGTAGAGCAGGCAGAAAAATGGGCAAAATCAAAAGGTGCCAGCAATGAATTTATTGACTTGGCAGAGTTGTATTGGGAATATGCTAAGGAACATGGTAAAGTTAATCCTGCTATAGCCTATGTGCAGTCAGCAAAGGAAACGGCCTATGGAAATTTTGGCGGAGTACTTAATGCAGGCTATAAAAACCCATGTGGAATGAAAACCAGCACAGGAGGGGCTGATTCTGACCCAAATGCCCATGAAAAATTTGAAACTTGGGAAGATGGTGTTAAGGCACATCTTGACCATTTGGCATTATATGCAGGAGCAAAAGGGTATCCTAGAAGCAATACAACTGACCCTAGGCATTTTGTAACAATTAAGGGGAAAGCAGTAACAGTTAATTCTTTAGGTGGAAACTGGGCACCAAGTACAACATATGGTGAAGAAGTTAACAAGCTGTATAGAAATCTTTTAGACTATTCAGATGTTGAAATCGGAGAAGATGAAGAAGTAGAAGGTCCAGCAGAGGAGAATAATTCATCATCAGGAAGTTCAAATGTTGAAACTAATGCTTCACCAGATTTTCCAGTAACCATACCAAATGCAGTACCAGCATTAGATCCTGCTCCAAAACCAGAAAATGAAGGAACAAATATATCTTCAACTATAGGATGGAAAAAGGAAAGTGGCAGATGGTATTATTACAAATCCAATAACAGTAAGGCAACAGGCTGGATAAAGCCTGATAATAACTGGTATTATTTATATAGCAGTGGTGTTATGGCAACAGGCTGGGTAAACTTAAATAACACATGGTATTATCTTAAAGATGATGGGGCTATGGTTACTGGCTGGCTCAAACTGGGCACAACATGGTATTACTTTGATGGAAATGGTGCCATGGTTAGTGGAATGTATAACATAAATGGCAAGAAATATTTTATGGATGTAAGTGGTGCAATGCGTACTTCATGGTATAAAATAAGCGGAAATTGGTATTATTTCTCGGGAAATGGTGACATGTGCACAGGCTGGGTAAAGCCTAATGGAACATGGTATTATTTGAATGATAATGGAACTATGGCAACAGGCTGGGCTAAGGTTAAAAATGAATGGTACTATCTTGGTGAGGACGGAGCCATGATTACAGGCTGGATTGCATATAATTCAAATTATTATTATCTTCAAAGTTCAGGAGCATTGGCTGTAAGTACAACTATTGATGGATGGGAAATAGGTTCTGATGGAAAGCGGGGAGATAAGGTTTCTGGCGGACCGTCAGCTTCAGGAAAAGTAATTGTTGTAGATGCAGGACATAATTATGGTGGGGATGATGGAGCTTATAGCACCCATAATGGTATTACATATAGTGAAAGAGATTTGAATATGCAGGTTGCATCAAAAGTTAAAGCAAAGCTTCAGGCAAAAGGCTATACTGTAATAATGACAAGAAATGAGTCAGATAAGGAAACCTTGGCAGTAACTCAAAGCCTTACAAACAGAGTAAATATAGCTAATAATTTTAATGCTGATTTCTTTGTAAGCATTCATCATAATACAGCAGCTTCAGCTTCAGCAAATGGTGTTGAAGTGTATTACAGTTCAACAAAGCAGGATGCATCCTTTGGTGGAGCATATAATGATTCAAAGGTGTCTGCAAGCAGAACAATGGCTAATACAATAGTGAATTCTATATCAGCTTCTACAGGAGCCTATAATAGAGGTGCTAAAGACAGCAGTTTCTTTGTAACAAGGAATACAAAAATGCCATCAGTATTAGTTGAAGTTGGCTTTTTGAGTAATGCAGCAGAAGCGGCAAAATGTGCAAGTTCATCATATCAGGATAAGGTAGCTCAGGCTATTACAGATTCAATTACTAGATATTATTAAGCTGGGTAAGAGGTAAGGATAATTTGTAGGTATAAAAATTTTTAATAAACAAAATAGATAGTATAAAATGTAGTGGCAGCAATTAGGGACTATGGCATTAAAAATTATAACTAATATATCTGGTTTTATTATAAAATGAAAACACTAGATATTGCGTGTGATGTGATTTTTGTGCCACAGTCCTTTCTTTTTTTATTATTAAGGATAACAGATAATATTATACTTTAGAATTAGAAACCTACATGTTATAATTTAAGAAAAAATAGTTAATGCTTAAGCAAATGATAAATATTAATTTGGGAGATTTTCATGATAAAGAATTTCATTTTAAAATTAAGTAAATAAAAGAAAGCTGAGGTTAGAAACATGAATTGGTTAAGAAAATTTATGTATGGCAGATACGGTATAGATGAGTTATCAATATTTTTAGTTGTAAGTTCTCTTATTTTTATGGCTTTGGGAAGAATATTTTCTGGATTATTAATATTTACTGTATTAAGTGATGTTCTTATTGTAGTATATTTATTTAGAATTTTTTCAAAAAATATAGCACGACGGTCAATAGAAAACAGCAGATATTTATCAATAAAAAATAAGCTTGTATATAGTGTAAACAAAAAAAGAAGCAATGTAATTGAAATGAAAGATTACAAAATTCTTAAATGTCCAGAATGTGGACAGAAGCTTAGAGTTCCAAGAAAAAAGGGAAAAATAACAGTAACATGTTCTAAATGTAAAAAGGAATTTAAAGCTAAATCATAAAAGTTTATGTAAAAGTCCTTATTTTAAATGTTATAATTGTATTATATAGTGAAATAATGAAGTAATATTAATTAAAAAAGTTTATTATTATTTCATATTTTGTTATCAATAACACTATATATTTGGCAGATAGTAACATTTTTTAGGGGCTTTTAATTTTTATTTATAAGTTTTCTTAAGAAATAAAAAAAATATACGATAATTACTTTATAGTGTGAGATGAAAACATTTTATATGAATGCAATAATTAATTTGTGGGGGGGAAAGGCATGAACCAAAAAGGAAAAAGACTTATTTCATTGATGGTTTTCTTGGTAACCTTGTTTTCTTTTTTACCATTAAATTTAAGATTCAATGAAAATGCAGCAGAGGCGGCATTATTATATGATGAAATTGATGTTGTAGCTGTTGGATCAGGTGTTGAAAATTCAATAAAACATGGTGAATCAGAATTTGAATTTGAATATGGTAAACAAAACATATTTGTAGGTGTACAAAATGGAATAACTGCAGATGAAACAGGAAGAAAGCTTGATGGAACAGGTCAAATTGCTGAAGGAGAAACAGCAGTATTTAAACAGCAGTTTGTAGTAGAATCAATTAATGGAGTTGATGTTTCTTCAGCAACGGATTTAGATGCAATTAATGATATTCTTGAGCCTAAATTAGGCTGTACAATAGTAAAAACCAATAATGACAGTGTAATTAATGCTAACAGAGGTTCTCAAAGCTTGGTTTCTGGTTCAAAGAATCTTATTGGTATTAATATTGAAGGACTATCTTATGGTGTTAACACAATTACTTATAAACTTGTTGAAGGAAGAGTAACAAGGTCTGAAGACGGACTTACTTATTCAACGGTTACAGAAACATATCCTCAAGGTGCTCAGGAGAGTATTACTATTTATCATGGAACCAAATATTTAAGTAATACCATTGATTATATAACAAGTGTCAGCTATATTGGCGGAAATAAACAGCAATATAATGAAAACATTAATGATGGTGAAGAAAAACAGAATAATAAAATTCCTTTCAAATATATTGACAGGGCAGATGAAGATGAAAAATATCCACTAAAATATACATTTAATGTTCCTGACTCAACTCAGACCTTGGAATATGAAATTAATTTCCAAAGCAGTGTTGGTGGAAATGCTTCATTGTTATTAAATGGTAGGAGTACTGATTCTACCACTAGTGGAAATGTGATTTCAGGTACATTTACAAGTCTGTTTGATAAGGCTATACTTGTAATAAAATTTGATAACAGCATTAATACAGAAAACCTGATTAAGTCTTATTCATTGCAGATTAATTGTAATCTTCAGGGAGTAAATGATGATTTCACCTTAAGAGATGCAGGAATAATAAAATATGAATATCCTAATGAATCAGATGTACCTGCTTTTGTAGGAAAAGAATTCAATAGAAAGCTGGTAGATGAAAGAGGTAACAAATTAACTGATTTAACTTACGAAGGTATTCTTTATGTTGATTCAAGAGCAAGAAAAATTTCTATTAATCCAGAACTGGGTTCATCCAAGGATATGGTGTTTAAGTACAAAGATGAAGTTACAGTAATGAAGGATGGAAAGCTTTTTGTTGATGTTGACAATATATCAGGAACCAATAGAACCATAACCATTGAAGCTTTTGAAGCAAGAAATGGTGTGGCTGTAAACAGCACAGTTCTTGTAAGGTATATTTTTAAGGTTATTGAATATGGAAATGGAGATGTAAGTTCTCTTAATTTAAGCTTTGGTGATACAGCATATTTAACACAGCCAGGAAGAGAAACTAAAATACCTTTTGATGAAAACAGATATGTATATAATTTTTACTGCGAGGACAGAATAGATGTTGAATTACTTTCACCACAAACATCTAAAAATGAATATATCAGAGTATTTTTTGGAAATTCTACAACAAGTACTCAGCTTACAGAAGCAAATGAATCAATAGAAAACAGCCGTACTGAAATTGATTCTAACTCCAACACTGTGACAAAAAAGAATTCAAGTTTAACTAATATAAGTGTAGGCAGCTATGAAAAAATGGTTATCCAGGTATACTATGATAAGGTTGAAAAGGATGATTCTGGTGCCATTACAAATGTAGTACCAACAAAATTAGGACATGAGTATGTATTTTATATTATGAAAAATATTGATGATGATAGTACAGATCAGATTGTATCAAGTGATGCATCCTTAAAAGACCTTACAGTAGAAGAAGGAAGACTTATTGATACTGATGGAAATAAGGGTTTTTCAACTACAATGTATACTTATACTGTAGAAGTACCAAAGGATGCTGATTATGCTAATATAACAGCAATAACCAAGGATAAAGTAAAAGAAATAACTGCAACAATTAATGAAACTTCTGATTCATATGACATGGAAAGTGGAAAAAATTTAAAAATTCCTTTAAATGAATCAGGAATGACAACAGTAAAAATAAAGGTTACTGCAGAGGATGGAGTTTCTTCAAAAAATTATACTGTTGTTATAAATAATAGTGAAAAAGGTTCAGGATGTGAATTAGAAAACATTATTGTTACACCAGGAGATTATGAATTTGACCCTGATATTAAGAAAACAAAGGTAAGAGTTGATATTAATATTAAGAAGGTTGAGATTACTCCTATTCCAGTTGATGAAAAGTCAAAGATTTATGTAGATGATAAAAAGTTTAATGGAACTCCTATTGAAATCAGTTTAGCCAGTGAACAGGAAGTAGAGGTAGAAATATTAGTAGTTTCTGAAGATGGTAAAAAGAGCAGAGAATATACTGTTATAATAACAAGACGTGATGCAGATTCTGTTGAAGATGACACTGAAGATGAAGATGTTTTTTATGATAAGTATAATGAATGCTGGGTAGATACTTCAAAATATGAAGAATGGGGAAAAATCGAAGGAAGAGACGTTTACTTTGATAAAAATGGAAGACAGGTAAAGGATAGCTGGATTACTGTTGGAAAATATGGAAACTATAAATATTACTATTTAAATAATAAAGGTTATAAATATACAGGATGGCTTGTTGATTCAACTGGTGCAAAATATTTCCTTGATCAGATAACAGGAGAAAGAAAAACAGGATACTTTAATGATAATGGAACATGGTATTATTTTGAGCCATTAACAGGTAAGATGAAAACTGGATGGTTATATGTTAAAGAAACTAATAACTGGAAGTATTTTACTGAGGCGGGACAGATGATTGTAAATACAACAATAAATGTGGATGGTAAAACTTATAATTTTGGAATAGATGGATACATTTATTAAGGTATTCTTTATGTAAGAAGCTGCTGCATTAGGATTGATGCAAAATCTGATGTTAATTATGATTTTGCATGATATAATCTTTATGCAGCAGTACTTTTATGTGGTAAAATGTGAGCCATATGTTCATAAGAGTTGACACTTAATTTAGAAAATAATATAATGAATTAAGTTCATAAATTGAACGAAAGTATAAGTGGGGGAAAGTTTTATGTTGGAAGACAGACTTGAAGTTTTAAAAACTTTAAATGAGAATTTTAATATTAATCAGAGAGAACTGGCAAAGAGAACAAAAATTTCACTGGGAAAAGTAAATTCTATTTTAAAAGAATTTACTGTGGAAGGTTATATTGATAGAATTACAAATAATAAAGGAAACCTTTATAAGGTGACTAAAAAAGGAATGGAAGTATTAGAAGAAAATCTTAATAATGCAAAAAATACAAGGCTCAATCTTCATGAAGGACAAAAAAAGAACATAAAAGAAGCAGTAATACTTGCAGCAGGGAAAAAGGAATGTTTTGGAATGCCAACAGGTATGCTGCCAATAGAAGATTTCAAATTAATTGACAGAACAATGAATATTTTAAAAGAAAATGGAATAAAAAAGATTGTTATTGTAACAGGCTATGAAAGTCATTTTTATGAAGAATACTTTAAAAACAGCAGGAATGTTGTGTGTGTAAAAAGTGATAAATATAAATGGACTGGAACAATGTATTCATTGGCATTGGCCAAGGATTATATAAAAGATGATTTTCTTTTAATTGAAAATGATGTTATATTTGAAAAAAGAGCAGTAAGGGAATTATGTTTAAGTAAGGACAGGGATTGTGTACTTATTACCAGCGAAAGCGGATCTGGTGGTGAAGCTTTTGTAGAAATAAGAGATAATCATTTATATAAAATGTCAAAGGATATTCACCAGTTTAACAGAATTGATGGTGAAATGGTAGGACTCACAAAGGTATCATATAAGCTTTATAAAATGATGCTTGACGAGTTTAAGAATAATGTTAATCCTTATCTTAATTATGAATATGTTCTTCTTGATGTGGCAAGAAATTACAACATAGGATATGTAAAAATAGATGATTTGGTATGGGGAGATATTGATTCTGAAAAAGAATATAATAAAGTAATAAACTATCTTTATCCTACCATGAGAAGAAGAGAAGTAGCCTATGAAATGAAAACCATAAAAAGCATAATAGTAGATGCTTTAAAGGTTAAAGTAAAGGATATTACAGAAATTGCACCTGCTGGTGGAATGACAAATAAGAATTACAGAATATGTGTAAAAGACACAAGATACATTTTAAGAGTGGCAGGTATAGGCACAGAGGAAATGATTAATAGAAATACTGAAATGTTTAATTCTGCCATTGCATCAGAGAGAGGCTATAATGTTGAAGTTCCCTATTTTAATCTTGAAACAGGTGTGAAAATATCCAGATTCATAGAAAATGCAGAAACCCTTACTCCAAGAAGCCTTAGGAAAGAGGAAAATCTAAAACAGGTAGTAGGAATCTTGAAAAAGCTTCATGAGGATAAAGCTTTTAAAATGGACAACAATTTTAATATGTTTAGAGAGCTTGAAAAATATGAAGAAATTTTAAGAAAAGATAATGGAACTTTCTTTAAGGATTATGATGAAGTGCGGGAAAAAGTCATGGCATTAGAAGAAGAACTAAAAAGATGTGATGGAAAACAGGTTCCATCTCACAATGACTTGGTTGCAGCAAATCTTGTTAAGGATAGGGAAGGAAAAATATATCTAATAGACTGGGAATATAGTGGAATTAATGATGATATGTGGGATTTGGCTGCATTATCCATGGAAAATGAATTTAGTGAAGATGAAATTGAGCTTATGTTCAGATTCTATTTTGATGGAAAGGATGCAGACAGCAACACAAGAAGACGTCTGATAATAAACTGTATATGCCAGGATATGCTATGGGCAGTATGGACATTAATTAAAGAAGCTGAAGGCGATGATTTTGGAACATATGGCATAGATAGATACAACAGAGCTAAGGAAAATTTAAAAAAACTAGAAAGTAACAGAGAATAAATGAGAGATAATAAAAAAAGAAAGGATGTTACTATGCGAGGAATACTTATGGCAGCAGGTATGGGAACAAGGTTAAGACCATTAACAGAAAACACACCAAAGTCACTTATAGAGATAAATGGCATGTCTCTTCTAGAAAGACAAATTTTAAATTTGAGAGAAATTGGTGTAGATGAAATTATAGTTCTTACAGGATATCTTCATGAAAAATTTGATTCTATTATTAAAAAATATGAATTGATAAAAGTAGTAAATGATAAATATGATGTTTATAATAATATTTATACAATGTATTTGGTTCGTGAATATTTGAAAGATGCCTTTGTAATAGATGCAGACCAGTATATTAGCAGGAATTTTCTGCCAAAGGAGAAGCCGGAATATTCAACATATTATGCTGCCTGTAAGGAAAATATAAAAGGTGAATGGATATTAAGATATGATGAAAATAACAGAATATATAAAGTGGATATTGGAACTGATGAAGATGGTCCTGATTATATTATGTCTGGTGTATCTTTTTGGACAGAAAAGGATGGAACTTTAATAGCAAAAGAAGTTGAAAAATATGTGCAGAGTAATGGAGATATGAACTGGTATTGGGATAATATTGCAGTAGATAATTTAGATAAGATGAATGTTAAAATTGAAAAGATTAACAGCAATGATATATTTGAAATAGACTGTATTGCTGATTTAGAATATCTTAAGAAAACTATGAAAATATATAATTAAAAAGTGAATTTGACTATGGAGGCTTTATTATATGGCTAAATCAATTTCAAAAAATGCTGTTTTTAAGGCGGCTCTTAATTTATTTAACCTGATTCTTCCCATACTTGTAATGAAAGTTGTAACTGTTGCAATAGGAGAAGTTAATTATGGGTATTTTAGTTATGGTGAATCCCTAAATAATTACTTTCTTATATTTGCAGCATTTGGAATTTATCAGTATGGACTTAGGGAATTAAGTAAAATTAGAGAGGATAAAAAGAAATTAAGCGAAACTTTTACTAGTCTTTTTTTATTTGGATTATTTACTAATTTTTTAGTAACAGCAGTTTATATGTCTTTTATATGGATAAAATATAAAACTGAACCCTATTACTTAACATGTTTTATATTAAGTTTTAATATAGCTGTAAATGCATTTTATGTGGAATGGGTAAATGAAGCCCTTGAAAATTATGGTTTTATAACAATTAAAACCATGATAATACGTATAATATATTCACTGCTTATTATTTTAGGAGTTAAAAATGATGGAGATTTTATTTTTTATCTTATTATTGTTGTAGGATTTAATTTTATAAATAACATAATAAGTTTTGTATATGTAAAAAGAATTGTGAAATTTGATTTTAGTAATCTCCATTTCAAAAGGCACATAAAGCCTATGTTTTATCTTGTTATATTATCCAATACAGGCATTCTTTATACTCAGCTTGATAAGATAATGCTTAAAAACAGTATAGGCGGCACAACATCTGTTGGTTATTACAATCTTGCGCAGAAAATAATGACCATGGTTAATACAGTTATGCTTACAATAATTCAGGTTACCATGCCGAGACTATCCAATTATCTGGGTAATAGAAAAAAGCAGGATTATTTAAATCTTTTAAATAGAGTTATAAAGATATATTTTATGCTGCTATTTCCAGCATCAGTTGGACTTTTCTGTGTTGCAAGGCAGGCTATATATTTATTTAGTGGTGCTGAATATTTAAGTGCAGCCCCTGTTTTAATGATATTTGCCATATACCTTATAAGCTTTGGAATAGAGCAGATAATTGCAAATCAAATGATTTATCTTCATGGAAAGGAAAAAACAGATGCATATCTTGTTCTTGCAGGAGGTAT
Source organism: uncultured Clostridium sp. (assembly GCA_964588775.1). Lineage (GTDB taxonomy): Bacteria > Bacillota > Clostridia > Clostridiales > Clostridiaceae > Clostridium. Next base: position 37,977 of record CAZPRO010000006.1, on the reverse strand, counting down.
AATAAATCTTATTCTTAATATAGCCTTATATACATTTGGAATTTTTACCATGGAAACTGCAATAATAACAACCCTTATTGCCAATATAGTAGTTATTATTTTAGAATATAGACTTGTTAAAGAAGTAATACGGCTGGATATAAAATTATTTTCTTTTAGTAATATGAAATATTTATATTTCTCTCTTATATTTGTTCCAATTTCATATGTGGTAAACAGAATGGTGGAAAATATGCTTATATCCTGCACAGCAAAGGTTTTATTATGTGGATGTGCATATTTTATAATATTACTAATTTCAAGAGATAAAATGTTTTTTGACCTTCTTTATAAGATTCTTGCAAAATTAAAAATCAGAAGATAATTTTATAGGTGATTATGTTCTCTTAAAAATAGCAGAGAATTTAAACTTCCAAAAAACCTTAGAAATAAACTTAAAATAGTTATTTCTAAGGTTTTTTATTGGTATAAAATATAAAAAACTGTAAATAATTATATTGTTAATGATTTTAATGGGAAATGAGGCAGAGAGAAAAACCATTGTAAAACCTCTGGATTAAGATATAATGTATTTGTAAATATTTTACAATTAAGGAGGCTGAAAATGGTAAAACTTTATGGCGGACTTACAAAATTATTAATAGGTATGATGATTTTTTTTGGCATTATAGTATTTAATATTAAAGATGTATATGGGGAAGAAAAAACTACTATAACTAATTTAAAAGTTATAACAGGAGAATACATTGAAAGTTCAGATAAAGGGTATTATATAGATTATTTTAGTAATGAAAATACAATAAGCATGTCATTCTATACTGACTATATGAATGATGAAGAAAAAATAAAAGATAACCTTTCTAAACTCATAATAACAGGAAATAATAATACTTTGTGTGGTAAAGCTGAATATGACAGCCGTTTAAAGCAGTGTGTTATGACAATAAATCTTAATGAGGGTGAAAACAATATTAAGGTATGTAATGAAAATAATACTTCCTTAGCCAATTTGAAAATCAATTATAAAAAGGTTTTGGTGGAAAAGCTTCCAGATAACTTATGTGTAGATGATAACTTTAATGTGACATGGAAAATTAAAGGGACACATAATTATAGGGCAGAGTGGTACGGGTATGGTATAGACACAATGCTCATAAGTAAAAATGGAAATATAACCATAGTAAATGGTGGTAAAGGTACTGCTGCAGCAGTGTTATATGATGGTAATAATAAAGCAGTAGGTCACATAGAAATAAATATAAGTGCTTCTGGTGAAGGAAAGTATGGCTGGGTAAAGAATAATGGAAAATGGTATTATATTGATCCCAATACAAAATGTTTTAAGATTGGGTGGATTAAAAGTAACAATAACAAATATTTTATTAATAATAATGGAGAGATGGCTGTGGGCTGGATTGACTATAAGGGTGTAAGATATTATCTGGCTAAGGATGGAACAATGAAAAGTGGATTCGAAAAGATAGATGGAAAGTGGTATTATTTTAATAAAGACGGTTCCATGAGAACAGGATGGCTTGAATACAATAACAATAAGTACTATTTTACACAAGATGGGATAATGGTAACAGGAAATCATGTTATTAATGGAAAAGATGTGGAGTTTAAGAATAATGGAGAATTCATTTCTTAATTTCTAATTGCATTGTTAATTATAAATTGTAATAATCTATTAAAAATGCTATAGTTAGTATACTAAAAACATACAGGATTCTTGTTAACCATAATATAATGAGGAGAAAAAATTTAAATGAACAGTTCAAAATACAAAAGCGGAGTAATGAAGGCTGTATGTGCAGCAGCATTATGGGGAATTGATACTGTGCTTATGGGTACAATAGGAGCAATGACTATTTTTAATAGAAATGAAGCTTTGTTTATAGCAGCCTTTGTAACTGCATTTTTTCATGATGCCTTTTCAGCAATGTGGACATTCCTTTACCTAAGCTATAAAAAGCAAGTTAAAAATCTTATAAAGGCAGTTAAAACAAAAAGTGCTTTCTTTGTTGTATTGGCAGCTCTTTTAGGAGGTCCTGTAGGCATGAGTGGTTATCTTCTTGCCATAAATCTCATAGGACCTTCATATACTGCAATAATATCTTCAATATATCCAGCCTTAGGTGCTGTTTTATCTTATTTCTTTTTAAAAGAGAGAATAAATAGAAAGGCATGGATGGGGTTATTATGTGCAATTGCAGGAGTAATTATTTTAGGATATACTCCGGAACATAGTTCTATTAGTGCTGTTGGTTTCCTTTGTGCATTTATCTGTGTCATTGGATGGGGAAGTGAATGTGTTATATGTTCTTATGGAATGAGGGATGAAACAGTTAATTCACAGTTTGCTCTTCAAATAAGACAGTTTACTTCAGCTGTTACCTATGGGGTCATGGTAATCCCATTTATTGGAGCAGCAGGGCTGACTTTTCAGGTGTTAAAGGACAATGCATTATTCTGGCTGTGTGGTACAGCTTTATCTGGAACTATGTCTTATCTGTGTTACTATAATGCTATTTACAAAATAGGTCCTACAAAAGCCATGGGCATTAATGTAACCTATGTAATATGGTCAATTATTTTAGATAAGATATTTTTAAATCACACTATAAATATGGCTCAAGACATAAAAACTTTTTTCTGTGCATTGCTGGTTATATCTGGTGTATATTTTGTTGTTAAGGAATAAAATGGGGCTGTCGCATTAAGGAATGCAAACACTATATATAGTATATTGATTAAGTTTTTTAATACTATATAGTGTGTGATTTAATCTTTGTGCGGCAGCCCCATTTTTAGGAGAAGTAAAACAAACACTTATATGTGTGTAGAAAAAACCTGCTGTTTATGATATATTGTGATAAAAGATGTTTGCTAAATTATTGTAACATAATTAATAAAAGGGGTTATTTTTTAATGAAAAGGATAGAAATAATATTAGAAAAGCTGAAAGAGATGATGCAGGACTATAGTCAAGGTGTTTCTGCAATTCAGATTGCAGAAGAATTGAATCTTAACAGAGCTAACGTCAGCAATGATTTAAATAAGCTGGTTAATGAAGGACAGGCAATAAAAATAAAAGGAAAACCAACATTATTTAAATGGAGGCAGGAAGAAAACGTTAAACTTTGCAAATCTGTTTTAGATGTTTTTTCGGAATTAAATCCAAGTTTGTATAATGCTGTAGAACAGGCAAAAGCTGCTGTTTTGTACCCGCCTGCAGGAATGAATATGCTTATTTTAGGAGAAACAGGTGTAGGTAAATCAACTTTTGCTTCATTAATATACAAATATGCAGTTGAAGTAAAGATAAAAAATGAGAATAGTCCATTTATAACATTTAACTGTGCAGATTATGCTAACAACCCTCAGCTTCTTTTAGGCCAGATATTTGGAGTAAAAAAAGGAGCTTACACTGGAGCAGAGCATGATAAAAGTGGACTTATAGAAAAGGCAGATGGAGGAATACTTTTTTTAGATGAAGTTCACAGACTTCCAGCAGAAGGTCAGGAAATGTTTTTTACTTTTATAGATAAGGGAGTATACAGAAGGCTTGGCGAAACAGAATGTGAAAGAAGTGCCAAGGTTTTAATTATAACTGCTACTACAGAAGATCCAAACACATCACTTTTAAAAACTTTTACAAGAAGAATTCCCATGATTATAAATATTCCGCCTCTTAGGGAAAGAAATATGGAAGAAAGATTCAATTTAATTAAAAGATTTATGCTTGATGAATCTGCAAGATTAAAAAAGGGAATAAAGCTTTCTGTTAATTCAATAAAAGCCTTTTTATCCTATGACTGCAGTGCCAATGTGGGACAGTTAAAATCTGATGTGCAGCTTGCATGTGCAAAAGCCTATGCAGATTTTTTATCAAATAGAAATAATGAAATAAGAATAAGCAGTCTTGATCTTCCACCATATATAAGGGAGGGATTGTATAAGGAAACAGAACACAGACAGTTATGGAATAAGCTTATAGACATAAATAAGAGATTTTGCATTTTTGATGCAAATGAGGATAGCTTGTTTTTTGATGAGAATAATCCAGATGAAAATATATATGAGCTTATAGATAGAAGAACAAGGGAATTAAAATGTAAAGGAGTAGGGGGAATACAGTTAGAAGAAGAAATTGAAGATGACATTGACAATTATTTTTCTAAATATACAAATAGGGATAATGCTAAAATAGACATAACCAATATAAGAAATATGATTGAACCAGATATTATGAGAATAATTGAAGAAATGATTATTTTTTATGAGGATGAACTTAACATAAAAATAAATAAAAAAATATACTATGGATTAGCTGTACATATTAATAATTCAATAAATAGAATAAAGCGACATAAAAATATTATAAATCCAAGGCTGGATTTTATAAAAAAGGAGCATAAAAGAGAATTTAATGCAGCCCTAGAATCATTAAAAATAATAGAAAGAGCAATAGATGTGGCCATTCCTATAGATGAAGCAGGATTTATTACAATGTTTTTAGTATATAATAATAAAAATGATAAGAAACATAATAATAGCGTTTTAGTATTAATCATTGCTCATGGGATAAGTACAGCAACTTCTATGGCTGATGCTGTAAATAATCTTCTTGGGTGCAGAAATGTTGTAGGTATAAATGCACCTATAGAGGAAAGACCCAAAAGTGTTTTGGAAAAAACTAAGGAATATATACGAAGTAATTCAATTAAAAGTGATATATTATTCCTTGTAGATATGGGGTCGTTAACCACCTTTGGACGAGAAGTGGAAAAGGAATTTAATTTAAAAACAAGGACAGTTCCTTTGGCAAGTACTCTTCATGCAGTAGAAGCGGCAAGAAAATCAATGATGAATTATTCTCTTGATGAAGTATATAAACAGACTCTTGAAGTTAACAATCTATATGATAATAATATTCTTGATTATGAACCACAGGATGAAGCAGACAAAGAACTTGCCATAATTACAGTATGTACAACAGGAGAAGGCGGGGCAAAAACTGTAAAAATGCTTCTTGAAAAGAATCTTCAAATTGATGAAGATTTAATAAAAATAGTTCCTTTAAATTTTATAGGAAAAGAAAATATATATGAAAGAATCGAAAAGCTGCAGAAGAAATATGAAATACTATGTTTTGTAGGACCTTTTAAGCTGGATGTTGAGTACAAGCAGTTCATGATGGATGATGTTATGAGTGGGAGCTGTATGCATGAAATACAAAAAATAATTGAAACTGAAAAAACTTATTTAAAAATGGGTCAATCTTTAGACACAAGATTGAAACATGTTGATGGTAAAATAATTTTAAAAGATATTAAAAAATTCAATAAAACCATTGAAGAAAGTAGTAAAGTGAAAATTAATGACAATATCTTTATTGGAGTTACTCTTCATATGGCCTGCATGGTTGATAGAATAATGGATAATGAAGTAATGGAGGATTTTCATAATAAGGAAGCATTTATAAAATATAATAAGGAACTTTATAAAAATGTAAAGAATGCCTGTACTCCAATTAACACAAAGTATTCAATTATTATTCCTGATGATGAGATATGCAGGATTATGACTTTCTTTTTACAAAATAATTAAAGAATTAAAGTGGTTTTATGGTAATTATGGAGGATATTAAATGAAGAAAATAACATTAGTATGTGGTGGAGGATATTCTTCAAGCATGCTGGTAACTGAAATAAAAAAAATAATAAAGGAAGAAGATTTAGATATTGAAATAAGGTCAGCTTCAGAAAATCATTTTTCTACATATGAAGAAGATACAGATATATTACTCCTTGCACCTCAGGTATGCTATTTAGAACATAAAATAAGGGAAAAGTATAAAAATACAGGCATAAAGGTAATGGTTATAAATAGTGTTGATTATGGACTTATGAATGGAAGAAAGGTTTTAGAAGAAGCCATAAAATAGTATTAATATTATTAAAAGAGAAAACAGTAATATATCTGTTTTATTTAAAATAAAAAAATGAAACACATTAGAATAATGTGTTTTGTTGAATAAAGCTTGTAAAAATCATATTGCAAGCTGCTGAAACCTAGAAAAATAGAGGGATTAGAAAAAATAAAAAAATTTAGTACATAAATAAAAAAGTTGGCACGCTCTTTGCTTTATATATAAGTGTAAAAACAAACAGAGGAAATTAAGTTTTGATAAAGAGAGGTTAATAAAATGGATGAATTAGAATTAGCAATTATGAATATTATTGTAAATGCTGGAGATTGTAAAAATCATTGTTATACAGCACTTAATCTTGTGAATGAAGGAAAGTATGATGAAGCAGATGCTGAAATGAAATTAGCAGATGATGCTATAGCAAAGGCTCATGATGGTCAAACTTATTTTTTACAAAAAGAAGCAGGCGGAGAAAAAATGGAATTTTCAGTTTTGTTTGTACATTCACAAGACCATTTAATGACTGCAATTTCTGAAAAGTCTTTAATTGCTCAAATAATTGAACTTAGAAAAGTTGTAAACACATTGCTATAAGAAATAAAAATTATTAAAGAGTTTTCATATGTTATTTCAACAGGGTGTAAAAAGAATAGGGTTTATAGAAAAATATGGTATTAATCAAAATTTAAAATAAAAAATATAAAATATAAAAGGATTTGTAGGAGGAATTTATTATGAAGATAAGATTATTTTGTGCAGCAGGAATGTCAACAAGTGTATTAGTAAATAAGATGAGAGAAGCAGCAGCTAAGAGAGGAATAGACGCAGATATTGCAGCTTTCCCAGAAAGCAAAATGCAGGATAACTTAGATGGAGTAGATGTAGCATTACTTGGACCACAAGTTGGATATACTTTACCAAAAGCAAAACAAACTTGTGGAGCTGTAGGAGTTCCAGTAGATGTTATTCCAATGCAGGACTATGGAATGATGAATGGAGAAAAAGTTCTTGATTTTGCTATAAAAATATCTGGAAAATAGGATTTTTATAAATTATAAAAGATAATTTTAACATAACATAAGAGAGAATATGCAATTTGAAATAATTGTATATTCTCTCTTTGTTATATACAGACTCTATGAAGTTTCTAATCTAAAAATTTCTTTATTATATCTGTTATTATAACAGAAGTATCTCCATTACCAAAAGCTGATGCAGGATTACCAGTTGGATTAAAGTTTTCTATAGCATTTAAAATTTTATCTGAATCACTGCCAACAATGGTGTTCCATCCATTTTGAACTGTTTCAATCCATTCAGTTTCATCTCTCATGGTAATACATGGTTTCTTTAAGAAATAGGCTTCTTTTTGTACACCACCACTGTCAGTAACAATTTTGCATGCATTTTCCTGAAGAGAAATCATGTCTAAATAGCCTACAGGATCAATAATCTGAATATTATCACCTATTTTTAAGCTATATTCATTAATAAATTTCTTTGTTCTTGGGTGAAGGGGAAGAACGATTTTTTTATTACAACTGCTTAATGCATTTATAATTGAAGTTAATCTTTCAATGCTGTTTGTATTTTCTGCTCTGTGTATTGTAGATAGTATGTATTTCTCATTATCCAAATTTAAATCTTTTATTATTGTAGAAACTTTTTTTGCCCTTTCCTTAAAAAGATTTATTGCATCATACATAACATCTCCTGTATTATAAACTCCAGCTGTTATGTTTTCTTTAGTAAGATTATTTACAGCAGTATTAGTTGGAGCAAATAATAAATTTGAAATATGGTCTGTTAAAATTCTGTTTTGTTCTTCAGGCATTGCCATATTAAAACTTCTAAGACCAGCTTCAACATGAGCTACTGGGATTAATAATTTACTTGCACATAAAGCTCCTGCAAGGGTTGAATTTGTATCACCATAAACAAGAACCATATCAGGTTTTTCTTTTAAGTAAATGTCTTCTAAAGAAATAAGCATATTACCAGTCATGTGTCCATGGTTAGCAGAACCTATGTTTAGGTTGTAATCAGGTTTTGGAATTCCTAATTCTTCAAAGAAAATGTCAGACATATTATTATCATAATGTTGTCCAGTATGAACTAATATTTCAGTATTTCCATCTTCTCTTAATTTGTTTGATACTGTGGCTGCTTTTATAAACTGTGGTCTTGCGCCTATGACAGTTAATATTTTCATAAATGGTGCCTCCTTAAGTTTTATATAAAATATTTTATCATAATTAAATATGAAATTGTAGTTATAGGTCATAGACTAATTTTTAGGATATATACAATTCAGAGCAGGGATGGACAAGATATGATGGTACTAATGGGAATATTTCAAGAACAGGCACTTGGTATAATTATGAATATAAAAATAGATGATACATTGGAACATTATTCAAATTCAAATCTATTTATGAAAAGCATAAGTAATGCATCTGTGGAACAAATACTTGTTTACAAAAAATTAAATTAGTATTGATAATTATATTAAAATTGTCAATTAAGCTGTATAATGATATAATAAATTGGTTAAAATGAATTAGAAAAAGTGTATAAGTTTTGTTGATATATAGAGGAGAAAATTAATGAATATTTTACTTATTAATCATTATGCAGGTTCAGATTATCATGGAATGGAATTCAGACCATATTATATGGCACGTGAATGGACAAAAATGGGTCATAAGGTAACAATACTGGCAGCGGACTTTTCACACTTAAGAAAAAAGAATCCAAAAGTCAGTAAAGATTTTGAGGAAGAAATAATTGATGATATTACATATGTATGGGTAAAAACACCTCCATATAAGGGTAATGGAGTAGGAAGGATAAAAAATATTTCTACATTTATGTGGAAATTGAGATGTAACTACAAAAACATAGCTGATAAATACAAGCCTAATGCAGTTATTGCATCATCAACATATCCATTAGATATTTATCCTGCACATAGAATTGCAAGAAGATGTAATGCCAAGCTTTGTTTTGAAATTCACGATTTATGGCCATTGAGCCCTATGGAAATTGGAGGATTTTCAGAAAAGAATCCAGCCATAATGATTCTTCAGAGAGCAGAAGATTTTGCATTTAAAAAATCAGATGTTATAGTATCAATACTGCCTGATGCAGATAAGCATATAAAAGAAAGAGGCTTCAGTACTGATAAATTTGTTTATGTTCCAAATGGAATTATAGTAAATAAAGAAAAGAAAAATCCACCAATGGAAAAAACCATTGAAAGATTACAGGAATTAAAGTCTAAGGGATGTTTTCTTGTTGGGTATACAGGAAATCATTCACCTGCCAATGTACTTGATACCCTTATAGATGCAGGAAAATATACAAATGATGAAAAAGTAAAATATATATTAATAGGTAATGGAAATGTAAAAGACCAGCTTAAGGCTTATGCTAAAGAAAACAATGTGAATAATGTAGAATTTTTAGACCCAATATTGAAGGATAATATGGACAATGCTCTTCAGCTTTTAGATGTATGCTTTATAAGTTTGAAAAAGCAGAATTTATTTAATTATGGAGTAAGTCCAAATAAATTATTTGATTATATGATGGCAGCACGTCCTATAATTTATGCAGTAGAAGCATCAAATGACCCAGTTAAGGATTGTGGCTGTGGAATAAGTGTTCCAGCAGAAAATCCTAAAGCTGTTGCTGAAGCAGTACAAAAGATAAAAGAATTATCTAAACAAGAAGCAGAAGCAATGGGGAAAAAGGGAAAAGAATATGTACTTGAAAATCATATGTATGAACCATTAGCAATAAAATTTTTAGAAGCATTAAAATAATATATAGCTTAGGAAAGGTGTTCTCATGAATGGATTTAATAAATTTGCAAAAAGAGCATTTGATATGGTATGCTCTGGACTTGGTATAATAGTTTTGAGCCCTGTGCTTTTTATTATTGCATTAAGGATAAAAAAAGAGTCAGATGGTCCTGTGTTTTTTAAACAGATAAGAGTAGGGGAAAAAGGAAAAGAATTTGAAATATTAAAATTTAGAACCATGGTAGTTAATGCAGAGAAACTTGGACGTCAAATTACTGTTGGAAATGACAGCAGAATTACTAAAATAGGAGGTTTTTTAAGAAAATATAAGCTTGATGAACTTCCACAGCTTTTTAATGTGTTTAAAGGTGAAATGAGTCTTGTAGGTCCAAGACCAGAGGTTCCTAAATATGTGGCTATGTATAGTCGTGAGCAAAGAAAGGTTTTGGATGTTAAACCAGGAATAACAGACTTAGCCTCCATAAGATATAGAGATGAAAATGAATTATTGGGAACTTCAGAAGATCCTGATAACATGTACATAAATACAATAATGCCAGATAAACTTGCTTTAAACTTAGAATATATCAAAAAAAGTAATGTGTTTTTTGATGTGTACATTATATTAAATACTATTGTGAAATGTTTACGATAAGAAGAAAATAAGTAAGAGGTAAGGAATAAGTAAAGGGTAATAAGTAAGTGGATATAAAATCAAATGTTACTGTTTATCTCTTACTTATTACATATCATCTGTTCAAGGGAGTTGTGTATAATGAAAAAATTAAAATTTGCCATAATTGGCTGTGGAAGAATATCATATAAGCATGTAGAAGCTTTAACTGCCAATTCAAAAGAGGCAGAGCTTGTAGCTGTATGTGATGTAATATTAGACAAAGCAGAAGCTAAAAAGAAAGAATATGAAGAGCAAATGAATTTAAGTGGTTTTGTTCATACATATACTGATTATAAGGAAATGATAGAAAAAGAAGAAATTGATGTGGTTACAATAGCAACTGAAAGTGGATATCATGCTGAAATTGCTATATATGCAATGAATCACAAAATTAATGCTTTAGTAGAAAAGCCAATGGCCATGAGTATTGATGATGCTAATTTAATGATAGAAACAGCAAAAAATAATAATGTTAAGCTTTGTGTATGTCATCAAAATCGATTTAACAAGCCAATTCAAAAATTAAGAAAAGCTATAGAAGAAGGAAGATTTGGCAGACTTGTTAATGGAACAGCAAGAATTCTTTGGAATAGGAACATGGCATATTATGACCAGGCACCATGGAGAGGAACATGGGCTTTAGATGGTGGTACTCTTATGAATCAGTGTATTCACAACATTGATCTGCTCCAATGGATGATGGGAGGAGAAATTGAAAGGGTCTATGCTGAATGTGACACATATCTTAGAGATATTGAAGGAGAAGACTTTGGTGCTATACTAATAAGATTTAAAAATGGAGCAATAGGAATTGTTGAAGGTTCTGCCTGTGTTTATCCAAAAAATCTTGAAGAAACCTTAAGCATTTTTGGTGAAAATGGAGCTGTTGCCATAGGAGGATTGGCTAACAATGAACTTGAAACATGGAGATTTGATGGAGATGATGAAGAAGCCATAAAGGAGGAGGTAAATGTTAAAATAGATAATGTTTACGGAAAAGGACATACTCCTTTGTTTAAGGATTTAATAGATGCAGTAAATAATAATAGACAGCCTCTTGTAAATGGAGAAGAAGGAAAAAGAGCAATGTCAATAATTCTTGCTGCCTATAAGTCAAGAAAAACAGGAATGCCTGTAAAATTTCCGTTTACAGATTTTAAAACAACTGATATGGAAGGTATGTTTAAAGGAAGAATAGAATTTAGAAATAAATAATTAAGAAATCTGTTCTAGGTATAAGGGAATTTAAAATTTAGATGCACAGATTTAATGTGAATATTTATTATTTAAAATAAGCATATTGGAAATTTATGATTATTGTTGATTTAAAATGAGTAAGTATGCTAGGATAAAATAAATGATAAAGTTAGAATAAAGGGGGAGAGATATATGAAAGTAAAGAAGGCCATAATACCAGCAGCAGGTCTTGGAACTAGATTTTTACCTGCAACAAAGGCACAGCCTAAGGAAATGCTGCCAATAGTAGATAAACCAACTATTCAATATATAGTGGAAGAAGCAATAGCTTCAGGAATAGAAGAAATATTAATTATAACAGGAAGAAACAAAAAGAGCATTGAAGATCACTTTGATAAATCAGTTGAACTTGAACTGGAACTTGAAAAACATAATAAAGAAGAACTTCTTGAGCTGGTAAGGGATATTTCAGGTATGGTTGATATACACTATATAAGACAAAAAGAACCAAAAGGATTAGGTCATGCAATTCATTGTGCAAAGACTTTTGTGGCAAATGAACCTTTTGCAGTTTTGCTTGGTGATGATGTTGTAGATAGTGAAAAGCCATGTTTAAAGCAGCTTATAGAATGTTTTAATGAATATAATACAACAATTTTAGGCGTTCAGACCGTAGCACCAGAAAGTGTATCTAAATATGGAATAGTAAATGGAATTCATATAGAAGACAGAGTATATAAAGTTAAAGACTTGGTTGAAAAGCCAGCCATGGAGGAAGCACCAAGTAATGTGGCCATATTGGGAAGATATATAATAACTCCACAGATTTTTAATATACTAGAAAATACAGCACCTGGCAAGGGTGGAGAAATTCAATTAACTGACGCATTAAAAACATTAATAACTCAGGAAGCTATGTATGCCTATAATTTTGAAGGAAAGAGATATGATGTTGGCGATAAGCTTGGATTTTTACAGGCAACAATTGAATTTGCTTTAAAGAAAGATGAACTTAGAAGTGATTTTATTGATTATTTAGAAACTAAACCTTGGGAACAATATAAATAGTATGAAATTAATGGTGAAAAGTAAAAATGTTTTTTGCTTTTCACTTTTCATTATAGTAATAATTTTGGCTTTAAAATAACTGGAGGGAAAATAAGTATGAAAATATGCTATTTGGCTGATATAAACAGTGCACATACCCATAAATTTTTAGATTATTTTAAAAAGAAGGGTTATGATATACATGTTATTTCCTTAGGAAATGGTCAATATGAAGGTGTAACTGTACACCAGTTACATGTAGATGACAATGTCATGAAAAATACAAGTGAAAGTGGAAAACTTGGCTATTTGAAGAAAATAAAAAAAATTAAGTGTATTGTAAATGAAATAAAACCAGATATTCTTCATGCTCATTATGCAAGTAGTTATGGACTTTTAGGTGCTTTAACAAATTTTCATCCATATGTAATATCAGTATGGGGAAGTGATGTATATGATTTTCCAGTAAAATCACCAATACATAAAATGATTATAAAATATAATTTGAAAAAAGCAGATTATATTTTATCAACAAGTAATGTGATGAAGAAGGAAACAGAGAAATATACAAGAAAAGATATAAAGGTTACTCCCTTTGGAGTTGATACTAATAAATTTTTTGTTAATAAAGTTCCCCATGATGAAATAGTAATTGGAACAATAAAGACTTTGGAAGAAAAGTATGGAATCCAGTATCTTGTAAAGGCCTTTGCAAAAGTTAAGGAAGAAAATAAGGATTTACAGCTTCAGCTGAGGATTGGAGGCAAAGGAAGTCAAAGAGATTATCTTGAAAGGCTGACAAGAGAATTAGGAATAGAAGATTCTGTTACATTTTTAGGATTTTTAAATCCTCATGAGGTTATACAGGAATTTCAAAACTTTGATATATCTGTTTTTCCATCAACGCTGGATAGTGAAAGCTTTGGAGTGGCAGCAGTTGAATCACAAGCCTGTGGCACTCCTGTTATTGTAAGTGATGCAGGGGGACTTATGGAATCTACAAAACCAGGCGTAACCAGCTTTGTTGCAAGAAAGATGGATGTTGATGATTTGGCGGAAAAAATAAATAAACTGCTACAGGATAAAGAGCTTAGAAAGACTATGAGTGAAAACTCAAGAAAATTTGTAGAAGAAAATTATTCTCTGGAAAAGAATTTTCAAGGCATAGAAAATATTTATAAAAGTTTAGTTAAGGCATAACTAATTTAATATAAATATTGTATGGGTACAGTTGTCATAAATTAAAATTTCCCTATATAATATGTTACATAAAGCAAAAGTAATATATTTAAGTATGAAATTATAAGGGGGAAAATATAACATGAATAATGAAAACAGATTGTCAACAAAAGAAATGGTGCTTGTAGGGTTAATGATTGCCCTTACATATATTGCAGGAAGTATAATAAAAATACCATCAGTAGGTGGATTCGTTCATATTGGGGATTGTATGGTATTTTTATCAGTAGTTGTACTTGGAAAGAAAAAAGGTGCATTGGCCAGTGGTCTGGGAATGCTTTTAGTAGATGTTCTTGGTGGGTACTATTTATGGGCTCCATTTACTTTAATAATAAAAGGAATTATGGCATATATTACAGGAGCAATTATTGAAGGTAATGGTATAAAAAATCTAGCTCTTAAGTACATTACTGCGTTTGCTGCAGGGGGAATATTTATGGTTGTTGGATATTTTGCAGCAGGAACAATTATGTCTGGATTTTTAACTGAAAAAGCAGGCTTAATTCAGGGAATAGTGTATGCATCAAAAGATATCATTGGAAATATAATTCAGGTTGTAACAGGTATGGTTATTGCAATACCTTTAAGCACAGTAGTGATTAAGGCAAAGCAGTCAGTTTTTGCAAATTAAAAACCCAATAACTATTTATTTGTTGGTTATTGTATAGTATAATAAAAATATGTACTTATAACTATAACACATAAAAAAATTAGTTTTTACCAATTTTGAAAGTGGTGGTAGGAATAAATGAAAGATTACGAAAAACTATATAATAACTTAAAGGATGAATATGAAACTTATCAACGTTTTGCAGAAAAACATAGGCAGGAGCTATATGAGAAAAACATAAAATTAGAAAAATCCAATGATTCCCTTGCAAATATAGTAGAAATAAGTAAGTATATTAATACTTTTTTTAGTGATGATAATCTTATATCTATGATTAATGATATGATTATTGGAATTTTAGGTGTAACCTATTCAACAATTTTTCTAATGAATGATGATGAACTTATAATAAAAGCCAGCAATATAGATAATATGAAAATAGATTTATTATCAGATGAAATAGAAAGTATTAATAATAAACAGGAATTTATAGTCAATTCTGAAGTTCCCTTAAAAAACATAGGAGTTAATAAGGTTCAGATACATTCAAAAATGGGAGTTCCTATTCTTCTTAGAGATAAGTTTATTGGTTATATTATTGTGGAGCATACAGTATACAATTTTATGAATACTGAATTAAAGGTATTTTTGAAATCAATTGCAAATCAGATAGCTATATCAATAGAAAATTCATATCTTTATAAGGAATTAGAAAGAATAACTCAAAGGGATGCACTTTTGGATATATACAACAGAAAGTATTTTTTTGAATATATAGAAAAAATAGTTAAGCAAAAAACTCATAGCCAATTTGCTGTTGTTATGATAGATATAGATAATTTTAAAAAAGTAAATGATACTTTTGGTCATCAATTTGGGGATAAGATTTTAATAAATACAGCCAATATAATTCAAGGGTGGCTTGGACAAAATGATATTATAGCCAGGTATGGAGGAGAAGAAATAATACTATACATTACTGATTTTGATGATGAAATGGCTGTCTTTAATAAGGTGGAAATTATAAGAAGATCCATAGCTTCATCTGTGGTGAATTTTCAAAATATAAAACATTCAGTAACAGCAAGTTTTGGAGTATCATACTATCCAACAGATGGCAGTGATATTAATGATTTAATAAAGCTTGCAGATGATTTATTGTATAAGGCTAAGAAAAATGGAAAAAATCAGGTAGTAACCTTAAGAGAAACTACAACATTTTTAAAATAAGAATTACAAATGTATTTAATGTAATAACAAAATACACAGGAATATGAATATAAAATTTCATAGCCTGTGTATTTTTATTAGAAATCTAAGGTTTAAAAAGCTATTATTTGTGATTTTTGATATAATAATTTTCTTCCTCTATAAACAGGCCTTTTAAGCTGTAATTACAAGAATCCATCCAAGGTTTCACTTCATCATGAAAGTGAAGTATACATGCATTTTCTCTTATTGTTTTCATGGAAATATGCTGATTTATAAAGGCACCTTTAATATTAAAAAAATCCAAAGAGGATTGTCCTAAATTATAAATTAAGTAATTCAAATTTTTTATAAAATCTTTGTAAAATAAATTAACTACAGACTGTTCATCAGGCCTGCCTGCATTATCAAAACTTTCAAGAAAAGATATTATTTTAGGGCTGAAGTCAAATTCTCTCATAAAGCTTAAGTTCATAAGCATAACACCAGTATCTATGTAGTAATCTTTTGATGTAAGGCTTAAATATTTCTTTTTAGAAGCGGTTTTGGGTTTTAATGGGAATTCACATCCTATTAAAGCTTTATCTTTAAAGTCCATATTATAGAAGGAAGAAACATCATTAATAATAATGGTATCATAATTTAAATACAAAATTCGATTTAAAGAGGATGGAAGAAATTTATATGCAAAAATACGAGCATATAAAGTGTAATCTATAGGAAATAAATTTTCCTTGTTTGATAATATACTGTTAATATCTATGTATATAGGATTTATTATAATGTTTTCTCCAGAATTGCTTAATGAAAGAATATGGCTTTCTGCAAGGGAATTATGCATAACATAAAAATTTAGTGTTTCATTTATGTTGGTATGTCTTCTTAAAGAAGAAATAAGAATACATGCATTATAAACTTGATTTTCGTTTATTGTAAGCAAAATATCCATAATAACACATCCTTTAATAATTGTTTTTTACAAAGTGTAAATAGAAATATTATATTTTATTTAGATAATAATACATTATAGATTTGATTTCAATGAAACAGATATATTTTGTTATGTACAAAAATTCCTGAACATAGAATTTATATGTTATAATTTTAATAAAAATCAGGAAATAAACTAGAAGTGTGTTTGGGTTTACAAATATTTAGGATTATACAAATTTCATGGTTTACAAAGAAAATATATGATAGAGAAAATTAATCTTTAGAAAAAATAGATAGGATTTAATAGAGGTGGAAAATATGGATTATATTAATGAAATTAATATAAATGAAGCAATTATACATATATTAGATGGAAATGGCAGTGAAGCTGTTCTTAATGAATATCCATTGGAACTTGATGAGGAAACATACTTATTCATATATAAGCATATAGAAAAGTGTTTTAAGGATGATGAACTTAAATATGCAGTTTTTAAAGAGGGAAATAATACAGTTCGTGATTATGCACAAGACTTTTTAACAGGGGTAAATAAGGATTTGGTAACAGTGTCAAAAAGAATAGCAAGACAGCTTTTTGCTGTTATCCGCTCCAATGAGGCAATACCTTCAGCAGATTTAATTGTTGCATCAATAGTAACAGATCAGGGACCTATGATTGCACTTTTAAAAATGGATTATGTTAAAAATTTTACCCATGAAATACAGTTTGTTGATGAAAAAATAGAAATAGGCATTGTGCCGCAAAGTGCAGGACTTCCAGGAAGCAGTCAGCGTATTCAGAAAGCTGCCTTTTTAAAACCTGTAAATGAGGGTGAAAGATATAATTTAATGGTTATAGATAAAAGAAAGGCTAAAGAAGATGAAAGTGTAGAAAATTATTTTCTTAATACTTTCTTAAATGCAGCAATTGTAACTAATGAGCGTGACATGACAAAGAACTTTGTAAAAGCTGCTGAAAACTGGACGCGTAAGAATATTACAGACAATGCAGAAAAGGCAGAAGAAGTGCGAAGTGCAATAAAGACAAAATTAAAGGAAGAAGATAGTATAAATATTGAAGAATTTTCTAAGGAATTATTTAAAGAAAAACCACAGGTACAGCAGGATTTTAATGACTATATAAAAGAACAGGGAATTAATGAAGAAGTGGCTGTAGATAAAACTTGGGTAGAAAAAAGACTTAAAAGGATAAGACTTAATATTGACAAGAAGATTGATCTTTATATTAATGAAGACACTTATCATGATAAAAATAAATTTGAAATAGTTAGAAATGGTGATGGAAGTATTAATTTAATAGTTAAAAATGTTATAAATTATATTGAGAAATAAATAACATTCTATAATTATTAACCTTATTGTAACTTTGATTTAACTGAAATTTTACACATATAAAGTAAAATTATGTATATAAATTTGTGCATGATTTGTTCAGGAGCTACTTTAGAAAATACATTTTCTAGAACTATATATAAAAAGAAACAGCTGCACTAATTTTTTTAGTGTAGCTGTTTCTTTTTGTTTGGTTATGGATTTTTATTTCATTATAATTTATTAAAACTTGCTTATAAACTAATATTTTCTTTAAAAAGTTTTTCGTAATCTGGTACAGGTAATGGTTTTGAATAATAATATCCCTGTATGCTGTTGCATCCTATATCAAGTAGAAAATCAGCTTGTTCTTTTGTTTCAACACCTTCAGCTATGGTTGGGATATTTAAATCTTTTGCCATTATTACTACAGATTTTAATATGGTGTTACTGCGTATTTGATTATTGCAGTCAGATAAAAATCTAAGGTCTATTTTTAGAATATCAACAGGAATATCTTTTAGCATATTTAAGGATGAATAGCCACTGCCGAAGTCATCCATTAATATTTTGAAGCCTTCATATTGAAGGTCATTCATTAGGTCAATAAGCTGTTTTGCGTTTTTGTTATATGCGGATTCAGTTATTTCTAGTTGAATTAATTCTTTTGGAATATTATATCTATTTACAATTTCTATAATACTTGAAAATAGATTGGGATTATACAAATTTATTCTTGAAAGATTTACTGATACAGGAACAGTAGAAAATCCATTATCCAGCCACTTACGTATTGTTTGACAAGTTTTTTCCAAAACATAGGAATCCAGTTTTAATATGAATCCGTTTCGCTCAAATATTGGAATGAATTCACCAGGAGATATCATACCTTTTTTTGGATGAAACCATCGTACTAATGCTTCAGAGCCTTCTATTTTATTAGTTTTTAAGTTGTATTTTGGTTGAAGGTAAATATCAAATTGATTTTCTTCCAAAGCTATATTCATATCTCTGATTATTTCATATTTGCTAATAAGAGAATTACGAAGTCCTTCATCATAATAGGCAAATCTCTTTACATAATTTTCTTTCACTGTCTTTTCTGCCAGATTAGCAAGGTCAAGCATATGATAAACAGGTGCATCATGATTTTCCACAACATATAATCCAAAGCATAAAATAATTTCAAAATCTAATGGGTAATTTTTTATTTTTGAATTTATAAAGTTTATTATATGTTCATCACGATTCCTGTCATATTCTATGCAAATAGCAAATATGTCTGTAGATAATCTGGCATAGATGCCTGTGTCACCAATAATTTCTTGTAGAAGAGCTGCTATGTATTTGAGAAGCTTGTCTCCCTCATTTCTGCCAAACAAATCATTGATAATTTTGAATTGTTCTATGTCAAATCTTATTAAAGTATATTGCTTATCTTTATTTTCTAGAAGCATTTTATGAGTTATATTATAAAATGTTTTTTCGTTGTAAATTTTTGTAAGACCGTCATAAGTATGAAGCAGTTCCAACTGATATTTTAAAATTATATTTTCAATACGGTTTTTTAAAATTTTTGTTTCTAGGTCTTTTTCAAAGATATCAGAAATAGTTGAATCTAGAAGATTAGAATACTTGTTTAAATCATTGCTGTCAACAAAGACAACCATAGGTATATTTCTTGATATTTCGTTGTTAAGATTTCTTATTAATTTATGATCATTATTAAGAGCAATAGACATATCTAATATTATTATACCTATTGAATCATAATATTCGTTTAAAATTGAAATTGCTTGCTCAGGTGTAGATACTGACAAAACAGTGTATTCATTACCAAGAGCTTTTGTTATAAATTCTATGTCTGGTTTATTTGAATCAATTACAAGAATTTGATTTAAATTTATCAATAGCATTACCTCTTTTCTAAAATAAAATAATAGTCACAATTAATTGTATGAGAGCACAACAATATTGATTATATATATTATAGCATTTTTAAAAGGCAAAATTATATATAATTAGTAAAAAAAACGTAATTATTGTATAAAATTTAAGTTAAAAAACATGGTGTTTTACAAAAAAACAAATAACTGAAATTATTTGTTTGTCACTAAATGCAGATAAAATATCTAATGGGAATAATATTATGATAAGATTAAAGTAATAAATATAAGCAATATAGGAAAAAAGGAGAGATTATATATGTTTCATAAGAAATTAAAAGAATTTCCAAAGAACTTTTTATGGGGAGCATCAACATCAGCTTATCAGGTAGAAGGAGCAGCACTTGAAGATGGAAAAGGACCTTCAGTTCAGGATATAAAAGTAATACCAGAAGGAACACCAGATTTTAATGTATGTAGTGATCATTATCATCATTATAAAGAAGATATTGCTTTATTTGCAGAAATGGGATTTAAAGCTTACAGGTTTTCAATAGCATGGTCAAGATTAATTCCACAGGGAGTTGGAGAAATAAATCCAAAGGGAATTGAGTTTTATAATAATTTAATTGATGAATGTTTAAAATATGGTATAGAACCAATAGTTACAATGTATCATTTTGATTTGCCAGCAGCACTTCAAAAACAAGGCGGATGGTCAAAGAGAGAAACTATTGATGCCTTTGTTAATTTTGCAAAAGTTATGTTTGAAAATTACGGAGACAGGGTAAAATATTTCTTGACAATAAATGAGCAGAATATGATGACTTTAGTTGGAGATGTTATTGGTACATTAGATGGAATTGAAACAGATAATGTTCAAAAGGAATTATATAAACAAAACCATCATATGCTTATTGCTCAGGCAAAAGCAATGAAATTATGTCATGATATGTGTCCTAATTCTAAAATTGGTCCAGCACCAAACATAAGCACTGTTTATCCAGCAAGTTCAAAACCAGAGGATATTTTGGCAGCTGAAAACTGTGCAGCAATAAGAAACTGGCTGTATTTAGACATGGCTGTTTATGGAAGATACAATGCTACAGCTTGGAGCTATATGGTTCAAAAGGGAATTGAGCCAGAAATAATGCCAGGAGATATGGAAATTTTAAAAGAAGGACATCCTGATTTTATTGCATTTAATTATTACAATACTGCCACTGTGGAAAGTTTTCCTGGAGAAATTACAAATGAAACCAGAACAGGCGGAGACCAACAAAGTGGACATGGAGAACAAGGGGTATTTAAAGGCGTAAATAATCCTAATCTGCAAAAAACAGAATTTGGATGGGAAATTGATCCTGTTGGATTTAGAAATACATTAAGGGAAGTGTACTCAAGATATGCCCTTCCAATAATCATAACTGAAAATGGTTTAGGTGCATATGATAAGCTTGAAGAAAATGATACTGTAAATGATGATTATAGAATTGAATATTTAAGAAAACACATAGAACAGGCACATCTTGCAATTACTGATGGGGTTGAACTTATTGGATACTGTCCATGGTCTGCAATTGACCTTATCAGCACCCATGAAGGTTTCAAGAAGAGATATGGTTTTGTATATGTAAACAGGGATGAATTTGATCTTAAGGATTTAAAAAGAATAAGAAAGAAGAGTTTCTTCTGGTATCAAAATGTTATAAAAACCAATGGTGAAGAACTTTAAGGTAAATTTTATAAGATAGATTAACATAAAACATATTGTGGGATATTTTTGATTACAATATGTTTTCATTTTGTCTTACATTGTGATGAAAAGCTGACTTTTTTAAATTGGAAAGGAGTTCGTGCTATGGCAGCAAAAAATGAAACTAAAGATATGACAAGTGGAAGTGCATTTAAATTAATAATGGGTTTTGCAATACCCTTATTGTTTGGTATGCTGTTTCAGCAGTTTTACAGTATGGTTGACACAATTATAGTAGGAAAGTATTTAGGTGTGGATGCCTTGGCGGCTGTTGGTTCTACTGGTTCTATAAACTTTATGGTAATAGGATTTTGTATGGGAGTATGCAGCGGGTTTGCCATACCAGTTGCACAAAAATTTGGAGCAGCAGACTATAAAAATCTTCGTAAATATGTATTTAACAGTGGAGTACTGTCAGCAGTATTTTCCATAATAATGACTCTTATTGTATGTATTTTATGCAGAAACATTTTAACATGGATGAAAACTCCTGAAAATATTTTTAAAGAAGCCTATGATTATATATTTATAATATTTGCAGGAATACCCGCTACATATTTATATAATCTGTTATCAGGCATTATAAGGTCTCTTGGAGATAGTAAAACACCTCTTGTTTTTCTTATTATATCATCAATTATAAATATAATATTGGACTTATTTTTGATAATATGTATGAATATGGGTGTTGCAGGAGCTGCATGGGCCACAGTTATAGCTCAGGCAGTATCAGGTATTGCCTGCTTTGTTTATATGAAGAATAAGTATTCGGTGCTTCAGTTTGAAAAAGATGAATTTAACATTGATGTCAGGTGTATGAGAAGATTATGTTATATGGGAGTGCCTATGGGACTTCAATATTCAATTACAGCGATAGGATCTGTTATACTTCAGACAGCAGTAAATAGTCTTGGCTCTGTTATAGTTGCATCTGTTACAGCAGGAACAAAAATATCAATGTTTTTAAATTGTCCATTTGATTCTCTTGGCTCAACAATGGCAGTTTATGCTGGACAGAATGTTGGTGCTGGAAAGTATGACCGTGTTACTGATGGAATGAAATCAAGTATAATTATTGGAGTAATTTATTCAGTAATAGCCCTTGCAGCGTCTATTTTCTTTGGAAGGCAGATAGCTCTCCTCTTTGTAGACAGTACTGAATTAGAAATAATAGCACAGGTACATTTATATTTGATTGTTACAGCTGCTGCAGATATTCTTTTGTGTCTTGTAAATGTTGTTAGATTTACAATTCAGGGAATGGGCTTTTCTACTTTTGCAATAATAGCAGGAATATGTGAAATGGCAGCAAGGTCCATATGTGGATTTATTCTTGTACCACTTTTTGGTTATATAGCTGTATGTCTGTCAGGACCAATTGCATGGCTTTTTGCAGATGTATTTTTGATTCCAGCTTATGGAATTGTACTTAGAAAACTAAAAAGAAGAAGTAGAATAAAAAGTAAGAGGTAAGGGATAAAGGTTCTTACCTCTTGCTTTTTACCTGTTACTTACTATACTTTCATAGCTTTCAATAGTTTTTTTTGCAGTTATATCCCAGGAAAAGTCCTTACTTCTAAGAAGGCTTTTTCGAACCATGGTAAGTTTTAGCAGGCTGTTAGATAAAACCCTTTCTATACTATAAGAAAGTGCATCTATATCAAATGGATTAATTAAAAGAGCTGCTTCAAAGCATACTTCAGGAAGGGAAGTGACATTGGAGGCTATTACTGGTGTTCCACATGCCATTGCTTCTATAGGTGGAAGCCCAAATCCTTCATAAAAAGATGGATAAACAAGAACTTCAGCTGCATTATAAAATATAGGCATATCTTGTTGAGGAATGTGGTCAGTAAATATTACATTGGAGGACACATTTAGTTCCTCCGCACGTTTTTTGTAGTTGTCATATGAAGGACCTTTTCTTCCTGTTATGACAAGTTTAAAATTATCAATAAGGCAGGAAGGCAGTTTTGAATAAGCTTCTATAAGTCCTTTTATGTTTTTCCTTGGGCTGAAACCTCCAACATATAAAATAAAATCTTCCTGAATACCATATTTTTCTGTGATTATTTCTTTGCACCTGCATTTACTTAAAGGTTTATAAATGCTTTCAGCAGCAAGATGAGTTACATATATTTTATCTGATGGAAAATTAAATTGTGATGAGATATCCTTTTTGGAAAATTCTGAAACAGTAATTATGCCGTCGCAATGGTCTAATATTTCAGGCAGTTCATTATTAAAAATTCTTAAATATCTTTCACTTACTGTTTCAGGCATTCTTAAGGGAATTATATCGTGAAGGGTGATTACTTTTTTGCAGTTTATTTTATTTGAAAGCCCCACTCCATTTTGTGGAACATGATATAAGTCCATATCTATATTATTTAATATATTGGGAGCATTAATATTTTCCCAGAAATTATCTGAAGGCATTGAATCTACCTTTTGTACATTAAAATTAGAATTCATTTCATGAGATAGATCACATTCTGGCAAGAAGAGCAGATAATCATTTGTTTTATCTAAGGAATTGAGACTTCTTATTAATTCATGAGTATATGTTCCGATTCCAGTGCCTCTGTACCATTGGGCAGCTCTGCCATCTATTCCAACTTTCATTACAGATTCCTTTCAAAGAATTTCTTTTAATTTATTATATTAAAAGAATATAAAAATTGTTAATAAAAGAATGAGCGGCCACATATAAATATATAGGAGGTGAGAGGATATGATGAGAGAATTTGAAATTGAAAGACAGTTTAATATTAAAATCGAAAAAATAAAAGCCAATAAAGGTGTCTACTACCTCAAAACCGATAAAGGGGAAAGGTGTTTAAAAAAAATAAATTATGGTCCGCAGAAATTATTATTTGTTTATGGTGCCAAGGAACATTTGTTAAAAAAAGGCTTTCAAAATCTGGATAAGTACTATTTAAGCATTGAAAATGAACCATATGCGCTGGTAAATGAAGATTTATATACTTTATCTGAATGGCTGGAAGGAAGAGAGTGTGATTTTCATAATTTAGAAGAAGTTAAAATTGCAGCAAAAACTCTTGCTGAGCTTCATGAAGCATCTAAGGGGTATGACCCGCCAGAAAACTCTAAATTAAAAAGTGATTTGGGACGTTGGCCTCATCTTATGGAAAAAAGAATAAAATCCTTTGATAAGATGAAGGACATGGTTAGGAAAAAGAATATAAAAAGTGATTTCGATATGGTTTATATTCAATCAGTAGAATTTTATAAAGAAATGGGAAAAAAAGCCCTAAATATATTAAATGATTCTGCTTATTATGAATTATGTGCCATAACAGAATTGGACAAGAGTTTCTGCCACCATGATTATACTTACCACAATATAATACTTGATGAAAAGAACAATGTGTATGTAATTGATTTTGATTACTGCAAGAGAGAAGTTAGAACTTTTGATATAAGCAATTTTATAACAAAGGTATTAAAAAGAGTTGACTGGAACACGGATTATGCAAAAGTAATAATAGAAGCCTATAATTCCATATCTCCTATATCTAAGGATGAATTTAAGGTTTTATATGCATTTCTTCAATTTTCTCAAAGATACTGGAGGCTGGCTAACAGATATTATTATAATGAAGTTAACTGGGCACAGAATACTTTTGCAAATAAACTGACAGGAATTGTTAATGAAAAAGAAAAATATTTATTATTCTTAGAACAATTTAATAAAGAATACAAAATATTATAGAAACTTCAGATTAAATATAATTATGAAATATATAAGATTCAGGAAGAAGCTCAGGTAAAGTACTGAGCTTTTTATGTTGAAATTAATAAAATGAGAAACCTTTTAAAATATATTTCCATATTATATAGCAAGCAATATAAATAATGAGGTACAAAGTGATAATTGGAGATATTGTTGTACGAAAATCTTACGATAAGGATATAACATTTAAAGTTGTTGATATAAAAAATAATATTGCTATTTTAAAGGGAATTAACATACGTATAATTGCTGATTCAAATATTGAAGATTTGGAAAAAGCTGAGACTGAAGAAGAGGATCATAGGTTTATGATGGGATCAGCAGATGTTATTTTAAACAGGCGTGTCAATGAGGTTATAAAAAATGTTATGAATAGGAGAAAAGAATTGGAAAAAAGAGAATTGAAGGATAAGGAGGAAATGTCTTTTGGAAGACCAGGAAGGATTCTTCATATTGATGGTGACAGTGAGTATATGGAGACATGCTTAAAAGTATATAAGCAGCTTAGATTAGATGCTATAGGAAGATGTATACCTGAAAATGAGCAGCCAGAAAGGGTTTTGGATATAGTTAAGGAAGTTAAACCTGATATTGTGGTTCTTACTGGCCATGATAGTGTAATGAAATCTCCTGAAGACTATTTGGATATAGATAATTATAGAAATTCAAAATATTTTTTAAAGTCAGTTGAAAATCTTAGAAATTATAATGCAAGTTATGATGAACTTGTTATTTTTGCAGGTGCATGCCAAAGCTGTTATGAAAGAATACTGGATAAAGGAGCTAATTTTGCTTCAAGTCCTAATAGAATATTGATTCATTGTCTTGATCCTGTTTTTATATGTGAAAAAATAGCATATACAAAAATAAGTGAAGTTGTATCAGTTAAGGAAGTTATAGATAATACCATAACTGGTATTAAAGGTATTGGAGGCATACAGACAAGGGGGAAGTATAGAGAAGGATATCCTAAATCTTTTTATGTGTAGAAGAAAGTAAAGAATAAAATAAAAAAAACTTCATATAATAAAAATATTCTATGTGATAATAATAAAATATATTGACAAGTAGTTATATTGGTGATAAAATAAAAATTTTATTTGACATGAGTGAGGAAATATGATAAAATAAATTTTAGAAAGAAGGTGTATAATATGGAAAAAAATACAACTATATCGGCAATTAAAAAGACTATAGAAAGCCATCTGGGAGACAATGTTACTCTTACTTCAAATGGAGGCAGAAAAAAGATACTTGTTAATGACGGTGTAATTGATAGTGTTTACCATAGCATTTTCGTAATAAAGCTTAATAATGATAACAAAAGAAAAGTAACATATAGTTATTCAGACGTCCTAACTAATACAGTTCAGCTGGCATTTCAAACCAGCATCTAAACTTCGATAAGACATCGGAGTTTATTTTTTTGGAAATTATATTGGTAAAAATATATGGATAACTTTTGAAATTAAGAGAAATATATGGTCTGCAAAATGGATTTTTTTATAAAAAAAGAAAGATGGTGGGTTTCCATCTTTCAACTATGGTATAAAAGGGTATTGAGAATTTATGAGAGGTTATATGGTCAATAACCAATTATAATGATATATTATTTAAAGAAAAATGTCAACATATTTTGCAAAAAAAATAAAAAATTATGTGGTTCATATTGAAAAATAAATAATTTGAAATTATATGAAACTTATTGTGAAATTATGTTAGAGAATGGCATATAAATACCAGCATAAATATAAATAACTATATATATAAATAGATAGTAGTAAATTTACGGGAGGTATTATATATGTCAAATTTAGATGTTATAAAAGAAACCATACAATATGAACAGCTTATCAAAGAAAATAGTTCTAATATTGTTTTAAAAGATGAATATTTAATTCCTGATACCCATCCAGATGTCAAAGAAATATTATGTATAGAATCAAAGCCTGTAATTACAAATAAGGAGATTATAGGAGATAAAGTTGTTGTAGAAGGAAAAATAGAATATACAGTTATTTATTTATCTGAGGAAGATGGAAATTCAATTAATTCTGTTAATTATACACAAAAGTTTAACAATAATATAGATTTTAATTCAAGTGAACATAAAATTATTTGTGAAGTGGAATCAAAAATAGAACATATAGAAGCATCAATAATGAATGAGAGAAAAATTACTATTCAGGGAATACTAACACTAAACTGGGAATTATATAAGGAAAAAGGACTTGAATTTGTAACGGACATTGAAGGGAATGGTAAGATTCAGGTTCAGAAAAAAAATGACATTATTAATAAGGTGATTGCCAGGGACGAAGTAGATATAGATGGAAAGTCAACAATAAGGGTTGGAATGGATAAGCCTCAGATAAGTAAAATATTAAAATGCAGTTTTCTTATTCACAAAAAAGAAGTGAAAATTATTGATGAAAAAATGTATTTAGCATGTTATTGTAGAATAAATATAATGTACAAGGGACATAACAGCAATGAAATAATATGTCTTGATGATGATATATATTTATCAAAAGAGAAGGAGATAGAAGTAGAAGGAATAACCAGTGATATGATAATAGATGCTTCATTTAACTTGTGTGATAATGAAATTATGATGGAAGAAGATGATCTTGGAGAAACAAGAATAATAAATACAGAAGTTGAAGTCAAGGCATACACAAAAATAATTTCAAAGGAAGAAATTGAAATTATAAAAGATGCATATTCACCTAGTCAGATAATTGAATTAAAACAGAATCACTATAATATTGGAATGGTTCAGGGAAGCAAAAATACAGATACTATTGTAAAGGATGCAATACAATTAAATGAACATAATTTAAGACCAGAGCAGGTGGCATCTACAGAAGCGGTAGTTATAATTACGGATAAGGAAGTAAAGAAAGATAGAGTAGAAATTGAAGGCATTATTAAAGCTCAAATTTTGTATAAAACCAATGATGAAAGCCAGTATATATCCAATATAGAAGGAGAGATTCCTTTTTCAGCAAGTGTTGATATAACAGGTGCTGATGAAGGCATGGCATCAATAGTAAAAAGTTCAATAGAAAATATAGAATCTTTTATAGAGGGAAACAGCATTTCTGTAAAAGCAGTTGTTTCATTTAATACTAAAGTTTTGTATGAAGTAGAAAAAGAATTTATTGAAGAAGTAATTGAATTAGAAGGTGAAAAGCCTGTAAAAAATGCAAGTATAATTATATATGCAGTTGATAAGGGAGATACTTTATGGGAACTTGCAAAAAAATTTAATACAACCATAGATGAACTTATAAAAATAAATTCCATAGAAAATCCTGATTATCTTGAGATTGGACAAAAACTAATAATTCCTGGAAGAGCCAAATTTTAAAAAATCACACATATAGGTTTATTTAAAAGGTGTTTCACAAAGATTAAATTGTGCAGAATGCAAAGATTCAACATATATTAATGTAAGATATTTGTAGTACTTATAAGCAATGCACTTTTTAATTTTCTGTGAAACACTTTTATTTTATGTATTGGCTGTATAAAAACAAGATGTTTTTTTTAAAAACAAATAACTATTAAAAGTGAAATGTGACTAAGAGATGAGAAGTTGATTTTTTATGCTTAATATGTGATATATTCTACTTGAGGAAAATAATATCCTTAAAATGTTAGAGAATGTCAGGTGATAAAGTATGAAGGGTTTTATACATAGTTTATTAGGATTTACTATAGCAACAGTTGTTATTAATAGTGGATGGGGAATTTTTACGGATTTATTAGGTCTAAAAGGAGGCTGGATTTCAGCACTTTTGTTAACAGGCAGTATGTGGTATATAAATCATTATAAAGGACTTATAAAAAATAAGCAGGAAGCAGCCTTCATAGACATGGGGTTAGCAATTGGAATGTCTCTTATTGTACGTGATATTATAAAGAATGGATTTCAGGGATTTGAGAATTCTGTTCCTACTTTATTATGTGTATGTGTTGGAGGAATTATAGGAGGAATAGTTGGAGGAAATTTTGAAAATCTAAAAAGAAGAGGTGAGCAGGATGGAATATAAACAATGTATTTTAACAATATTAGGAAGTTTTGGATTTACTTTAATTGTTATTCTGTTTTGGGGAAGAATGGTGAATAAATTAGGTGCCATTGGAGGTTTTTTGGCAGCTATGCTTATACCAGGTACTATGTGGATTATTAATCATGGTATGGACAACCATATTATAATTCAAAGCGGCAGTGTATGGATAGATATGGCTGTAGCAGTTGGAATTGGAGTATTTATTTCATCAGCTATACAGGGTGGAAATATAAAAAAGTCAAAAGAAACCATTGGAGCAGCTGTAATTGCTGCTATAATTGGAGGTTCTTTGTTAGCTGCTATTTAAATTAAGAAAATAATAATAGCAGAGGTTTACTAAAATGAAAATTTAGAGAAAAATAATAAATTTTTTCTTTTATTTTTATATTAATATTGTAGAAAGGTTTTAATATGGATAAAAAAATGTTATAATTTATACAGTGGAATGCATAGCAAGGAGGTTAAGGCATGCTGAAAAAAACAGGTAAAAATTATAATATGTCCTTAAAAGAAAAATTACAGATTTCATATAAAAATATATTTTATGTAGGGATTACCATATTAATAGTAAGTCTTACTGTTCTTTTAGTAACAAATATGCAGTATAGAAAAGCAATAAACAGTTATGGTAATTCACAGGCACAAGTGGGTAAGCTTGGGATGGAACTTAATAAACAACAGATTCTTTTAAGGGATATTGCCATATTACAGGAGGGTGATGAAAAGTCTTCAGAAGTTGATACATTTAATGACAGCATAAAAAATTCTGATGCTCAACTGGATTTGGTTGGACAAACTATTATCGGAACTGAAGAAAAGCAGATTTATGCAAAATTAACCGAGAACATTAAAAAGTATACATCTTTAAGAGAAGATATTATGAATTATTCGATTCAGGGAAATAAAGAAGAAGCTATGTATTTGCTAAATGGAGAAGTACAGGAAATAAGCAATGCAATCTGTGAAAATATTGAACAGTTATTACAGGCTAAAATTGATGCCAGTAAGAATATAATTCATAAGTTAAGAATTTTGGAAGCAGGAGCTGTTATTATATTAGTAGTATGTTTTGTAATCTTTAAGAGGATGACTTCAAGCTTTAGCAAAAAGAATGCAGAAATAATAGTAGAGCCTTTGGAAATGTTAAAAACTGCATCAGATAAACTTGCAAATGGAAATTTGGAGATTGATTTACAAGTAAATAGTTTTGATGAGATTGGACAGCTAATGAATAATTTCAATTTCATGTCTGAAAGTTTAAAAAAATATATAGATGAGCTAACACGTATTTTTGGAAATATGGCAGGAGGAAATCTGGATGTAGCAACAACTGACATTTATAAAGGTGATTTTCTTATGTTAAAGGAATGTGCAGATAATATATTATGGGTTTTAAATGACACATTAAAGAATATAGAAGACGCAGCTATGGAAATTAGTGGGGGAAGCAAGCAGGTATCTGAAGCGGCACAAAGCCTTTCAGAAGGTACATCAGATCAGGCAAGTGCCATAGAGCAGCTTAGCGCATCCATTGATGAAATAAATAATGAAGTTAGGAATAATTCAGAAAATGCACAAAACACTGATAAAATTGTAAGAAATCTTGAAAAGCATATAAAACAAAGTAATAATAAAATGAATAGTATGGTGGAAGCCATGGATGAAATTCAGGATTCTTCCCAAAACATAAAAAATATTATAGATACAATTGCAGAAATAGCAGAACAGACAAATTTATTGGCACTAAATGCGGCCATTGAAGCAACAAAAGTAGGTGAAGCTGGAAAAGGATTTGCTGTTGTGGCAGATGAAATAAGAATTCTTGCAGAACAAAGTTCAGAGGCGGTTCAAGATACGGCGATTCTTGTAGAAAGTTCAATACAATCAGTAGATAAGGGAAGAGATATAGTTGATATGGTATCAAATGACCTTTGTAATGTATTAAAGGAGTCTATGAATGCATCTAAGCTGGTAGGAGAAATAACAAGTGCATCAAATGAGCAGGCATTAGCTATTAATGAAGTAACTCAAGGATTGGATCAGATAGCAGATGTTGTACAATCAAATTCAGCAATATCAGAAGAATGTGCAGCAGCAAGCCAAGAACTTTTAGTTCAGGTTGAAACTTTAAATAATATGATGAGCAGATATAATTTAAAATTATAGACTAGTATATAAGAAAAGTTATAAATGTATTAAATAAGTCATGAGATTTTCATTGTTTTGGTTTTATATATTAAAATTTGAACAATGAAAATTCCATGACTTTTATATTGTTATATTTTTGAATAAATATTTTGTTTTTAACATTCAGAAAGTGAATTGTGGAGCCTTTTTGCAATTGTTTCTATTATAAACAGTGTTGGAAGCTGGGTTGTAATGTCTGATATTCCCAGCTTTTCTTGATTAACATAGTAAGCTATGTTTAAATCAGAAAGTTTTGCAATAGTACAGTTTTCACTATTTGTAATACTTAATATTGAGCATTGTTCCATTTTTAATTTGTTGGCAATATTAACAATTGCTTCAATTTCTCCTGAAACTGAAAGTATAATAATTGCACTGTTTTCATATGCTTTATAATTAGTTGGAAAATAGGGATCATCAATATATGATGCGAATTTTCCCATAGCTGAAAGATACCTTGCTGCATATTTGCAAATAATCCCTGAAGTCCCAGAGCCCAAAAATACAACATTGTTTGAAGAATTTATTACGTGGCAGAAGGCATCTATTTTGTCATTGAAATCTGCGTTATCCAGTTTTTTAAAGTAATCAATTAATAGAGAGGTGTCATTATTGACTTTTGATACATGTGTATTATTTAAATGCATTTTTAATTTGATTTTAAATTCAGAATAACCATTGCATCCAAATTTTTTGCAGAAACGCAGTATGGTAGTTGTTGACACATGGGCTTCATCAGCAAGTTCTCTAATTCTCATATAGACTACTTTTTCGCTATTTTTTATAACATATTTATATAATAAAAGTTCTAAATCATTTAGGTTTTTTATTGATTCGCTAGTAAACAAAAATATCGACCTCTCTTTTTTTAGTATTAAAAAGTATCATCTTTAGTAATATGTTTCATTAAATAGCAAATGTCATCATCACTAAATTCTATCTTATATTTATTTCTTAGTGTAATAATACTTTCCTTTATTAGGTTGTACAAACTAAAGTTTTGAGTTATATAGTCTTCCTTATTTGGAAATATAATGGTTTTTTCATTATTTCTAAGTCTTCCAATAAGAAAAGATAAATGGATAACTAGGCCTATAAAACGTTCAGAGTCAAGATGGATTGAAAGCTTTTTTTGGATATCTGTTACAAATTCATCAATTTCATTGGTTAAATCAAGACCTACTACATTAGAAAAGTTATCGTCTATTATTTTTGGTATGCTTTTTAATGCAATTTTTTCATTAATAATATTCTGCATTTTATTAATGCAGCTGCCATCTAATGTTTCTCCTATGCTGAATTGTGGATATGGAATGTTTTCACAGGGGAAAGATGAAACTACAAACAATATTTCGTTTAATCTTGCATAATTAGAAACCATTTCTAAAAAACTATTTCTATCCAAACAGCTTAGACATATTATGTCTATTAAATCTGGCGAATAATTAAGATTCATGGTAAGAAAATCTTTAGCAGTAGCAGATCCGCCTTCACCAGTAAGACATGCTGTTATTATCATATACTTGTTTGTTGGAACAAAATGATTGTTTAAATTTTTGTGAACCTGTAAATACGAATTTATCATTAATACATCATTATATATTTCCTCTAAGGATAATCCTAAAAGGGCTTTTCTTGTAGCTTCTAAAACATGTAGTGTGGAAGCTAAAGAAATGATTCTTAAGTTCACATTAAGTTCATTTTTTATTGTATCAGCAAATGTTAATAATGATCCCATATCAACAAGAAGAAGATATCCGCTGTTACTTGGATTTTCTTTTATAGTAAATTTTAGTTTTTCCAACACTATTGAAGGTGGGACATCAATTGGTGCATTTATTGGAATAGCATAATTTTCGCTTAAAAGAGAATTGGTAACATTACAAATTGATGTAGCTGTGGATTCTCCATGGGCAATTAAGATTATTTTTACTTTATCATTCTTTTTATTGCTCATAATATTATCAGGCAATAAAAATAAGGTTATATAGCCAGCTTCATCTAAAGGTATTGGACATTTAGCAAAATTTTCAAGCATTTCTTTTATGGAAAGTGCAGTAGAAAATTCATTTGGATGACTAAGTTCTATTTTATTTAAGTTTGGGTTCTTTATTATTTTTTTGCTTTTTACTCTTTCAAGGAGTGTATTAATATGTAATGCAAAAGCTGTATATATGGCATTATCAAAGGTAATATTCAATTCTTTTGAGGCAAAAGCTATTATTTTATCAAATATATCAAGTACATCTGGAGATATTAATGAAAGAAGATTTTTTTTACTTATTTCATTAGATATCTTTGAAATATTATTTTTAAAATGCTTATTAATGTCTCTTTCAAGAATACTTTCAATATCTTCATTGGAAACAGAAAGGGATTTCAGTTTTTCAAGTTTTGCATCAATAAAATCATATATGTTGGATTCTTCATTATCATTATTTTCCTCAGTATCTTCAGATATGCCATTAAATTTAAAGAATTCTATTTCATCACTCATAAGCTTGTTCCAAAGAACT
The DNA here is from genome assembly GCA_964588775.1 of uncultured Clostridium sp. GTDB lineage: Bacteria > Bacillota > Clostridia > Clostridiales > Clostridiaceae > Clostridium. Next base: position 3,812 of record CAZPRO010000006.1, on the reverse strand, counting down.
CTATGCTCCTTCTCTTTATATAAACCATCTCTTATATATTGAGGAAGGCTGCTGCTGTTTATTCTAACATCATCTCGTATATTTGTTAAAAATTCTGAATAGGCTTTAGCACAAAGCATTTGAATATCGCTTTTTAATTGACCAATATTATTTGTACAATTGTATGATATTAAAGCACGCACTGTGTTTAGGGAAACATAAATTTCTTTGTTTACACGAATACTTTCATGTTTAAAAAATCCCTTTATAAGGCATAAACGTTCTTCAAGGCTTCTTTCTTTTAGTGAAGGAATATTTATTACTATGGGAATTCTTCGTCTGAAAGTATTAAGCAAAGCAGAATCAGGATTTTCTGTAGTTGCAGAAATAATTAATACATCTGATTTTCTGATTGTTGAATCTCCCATACGTCTAAAGGTACCAGTATCGAGAAAGACAAATAATGCTTCCTGACCTTCTGGCGGAAGTCTGTGAACTTCATCAAGAAATAGTATTCCTCCATTGGCTTGTTCAATCAAACCTTCTTTATCATTTTCAGCACCTGTATAAGCTCCTTTTTTTACTCCAAAAAGTTGTGAAGTTAATAATTGAGGATTATTTGAATAATCAGCACAGTTAAAAGTTATAAATGGAGATTCTGGTGATTTTATATTCATTTGAACAGCATAATTATGTATTAAAGAAGCAAACATGGATTTTCCTACTCCTGTTTCTCCAAGTATTAAACAATTCATTCCGTTTGGAGGATATAGTATAGCTGCTTTTGCTTGTTCAACTGCTGGTTTTAATGAAGGATTATTTTTTGTAAGAATATCTAACTCTGTAGTAATAGATGGTCTTTTGGTGGAAGCTAAAAAATATAAAACAGGACGACCATTTGATTTTTCCAATTTTCCTTCTTTACATAATTCGTTTAGTTCGTGACTAAGATTGGCACGAGACATATTTAAAATTTCAGCTAAGCTTTTTGTATCTATACCATCTGCAAAATTGAGCTGCAGAAATTTTTCATAAATTAATTCTTTTTTTGTCATGGTGACCTCCCCTATAAAAAGTTGCAACTATGAAAAGTGATACATTAATATATAGAAATAATAACATACATAAAAAGTTTGTTCAAATATACTCTAAGGTAAATAATATCTACAATGAGGATGATAGCGAGGAAAAATGAAAACGTTGACTTACATATATAAAAACACTATCTTTATAGTGTTTGAAAAGTGTGTTTTTTGTAAAAAAATTTACAAACACTAGGCGGTAAAAAATCAAACACTAATTTTGCTAAAAAAATATTAAAAAATGAAAACAAATTAGAAATCCTTAAAAATTGGGATATGAGCAGAAAAATAACAGAAAAATAAATTATTATGTATAGTGTTTGGCATGCGCTTTGCTATAAATATAAGCGAGAAAAGAAAAACGGAGGCAAGAATGATGGAACCATTAGAATTAGCAATAATGAACATAATAGTAAATGCAGGAGATTGTAAAAATCATGCATATACTGCTTTAAGCAAAGTAAACGAAGGAAAATATGAAGAAGCTGAAGAAGAAATGAAATTAGCAAATGATGCATTAGCAAAAGCTCATGATTCACAAACAGAAATGCTTCAAAAAGAAGCTGCTGGTGAAAAAGTTGATTTTTCAGTTTTATTTGTTCATGCTCAAGATCATTTAATGACAGCAATAACAGAAAAGAATTTAATAGAACAAATAATGGAACTTAGAAAAGTTGTTAATACTTTAATGAAATAATATAAAAGATAAAAGGGAGGAAAATATTATGATTAAAATCAAATTATTCTGTGCATCAGGAATGTCTACTAGTGTATTGGTTAACAAAATGAGAGAAGCTGCAAAGAGTAAAGGAGTAGAATGTGAAATTAATGCATATCCAGAAGCTCAAATAGATCAGCATTTAAATGATATGGATGTAGCATTACTTGGACCACAAGTAGGTTATACATTAGGAAAAGTTAAAGAAAAATGTGATCCAGCTGGAGTACCAGTACAGGTTATACCAATGGTTGATT